>JAVEEH010000337.1 GCA_030840545.1 Frankiaceae bacterium
CGCTTGACGACTGCGCCGAGGGCGAGGAACAGCTCGGTCGTGTCGGTGGAGGTCGCGGCGGTGTCAGAGGTGGTGGTGCGTCGACTCACGGATGTGAGGCTAGAACAGTTTGGTTCTGCGAAGCAAACCATTTGGCCGGACGAACTATCTCAGTCGGGACAATCGGGGACCAGTAAGGCCGCGCTGTCTGTCACGACTGGTCCGATCGAGCTATTTCCGGCCGTGCCCTCAACACCGGCCCCGGACCGGACGACGGTGGGTGGGTGCGCCCCTCGATCCGGCCGGCCTTGGCCCCGCTTGCCCTGATGGCCCTGGTGGCCGCCACCGCGACGGGTGTTGCCCCGGCCGCTGCTGCCGCAGGCGCTTCCGCCGGGCACGCAACGACCGTCATCGACGGCCCGGACGTCTCGTCGTACCAGCATCCGAACGGCGCCCCGATCCACTGGCGCAAGGTCGCCGTCGCCCATCACGAGTTCGCCATCGTCAAGGCCACCGAGGGCAACTGGTATCGCAACCCCTGGTTCCGCGCCGACTACCAGGGTGCCCACAGGGCAGGGCTGGCGCGCGGGAGCTACCACTTCGCGCGGCCGGCCTATCCGCTCATCGCCACGGCCCGGGCTCAGGCCCGGTTCTTCGTGTCACGGCTCGGCTCCAGCGTGGGCACCCGGCGGACCCTGCCGCCGGCGCTCGACCTGGAGGTGACCGGCGGGCTCGGCCCGGGCGCACTGGTGACGTGGGCGCAGACCTTCCTGCTCGAGACGCGCCGGCTCACCGGCCGCACGCCGATGATCTACACCTATCCCTACTTCTGGACCGGCTCGCTCCGCGATGCGGTGGCGCTGGCGCGCTACCCGTTGTGGATGGCGAGCTACAGCGGTGGGGTGGCCCAGGTGGACCCGTCCGCGACGTTCTGGCAGTACACCTCCGGCGCCCGGGTCCGCGGCATCTCCGGGGCGGTCGACATGTCGCGGCTGCTCGCCGACTCAGCGACGTGGGCCGGGCTGTCCAACGGCCGGGTCGCGACGCCGTGGCCGGCTGCCACTCCGGGTGCACCGCAACAGGTGCGCGCGACCGGCGCCGACCGGCGTGCGACGGTCTCGTGGCTCCCGGGTGACACGGGCTCGACGGACGTCCGCAGCTACCGCGTCGCGGCATCGGTCGCCGGCTCGGACACCGAGAGCGGCTCGGTGACCGTCGCCGCGACCGCAGTGAGCGCCACCGTGCCCGGGCTGACCAACGGTGTCGCCTACACGTTCACCGTTCAGGCAACCAACGGCCGGGGCCCGGGCATGGTGTCGGACCCGAGCACACCGGTTGTCCCGCTGGTGCCGACGTCGACGATCGTGACCGCTCCGACGTCGACGGCGTACGGCGACGACGCGCTGGTGCGCGTGCGCCTGGTGCGACCGGACACCGGAGCTGCCCTGGCCGGGCGCGACCTGACGGTCGAGCAACGCAGTCCGGGCACGAGTGCATGGACCGCATGGGAGACGCTGACGACCGGCGACAACGGCTGGGTCGGTGTGCGGCTCTCCCAGCTTGCACACAGCGTCGAGCTGCGCTTCTCGTTCACCGGCCCATCGGGATGGCACAGCACCCGTGTCGTGGTGCCGGTTGTGGTCCGCAGCGGGATCACCGCGAAGCTGTCGACATCGCGGGTCCGCGCCGGTCACGAGGTGACGATGGCGGGAAGCATCACGCCGGCCGTGGGTGGGGTGACGGTCCTGCGTCAGGGCTATTACGGGCACGGCTGGCATGTCTGGGCGTCGACGACCACGTTGGCGGACGGCAGCTATTCCTTCGCGTTCACGCCGACTGCGAAGACCACCGACATCTACCGCACGGTCGTGGCTGCCTTCGATGGCCGCTCGCGCGGCTACTCGCCCGTCCGGACCCTGAAGGTGCACTGACCAATCGCGTCATAGAGCCCATAGAGGGGCCTCATTGCGCGATTGCAGATGACGAAGCGGCCCAGGGCTGCTGCCCCGGGCCGCATCGTCAACCTTGCTAGCTGCTAGCCGGCTTCCTCGGCGAGCTCCTGCTTCTGCCCGTGGAGCTCGGCCTTCTTCTCGTGGGCCTGGGCCTTGGCGCGCGCCTCGGTCTCCTTGCGCTCCTCGGCACCCTTGCCTGCCTGTGCCTCGCCCTCGGTCTTCAGCGTCTCGTTGTCGGTCAGATCGCCGACGGCCTGCTTGACCTTGCCCTTGGCTTCTTCCATGACACCCATCGCTGGTCTCCTTTGGTCGTTCCGTTGGCTCTGCATCGACTGCTGGGCCTGACAGCGGTCAGACCTTCGCGCGCTGAGCCGCCCGCTCCTTGGCGTCGAACGACTTCGCCTTGGCCTTGTGAGCGTCGGCCTTGGCCTGCTCACGGATGGCCTTCAACTTCTCGGTGCCCTTGGCCTGCTGGGCCTCGCCGGCCTCGATCAGGCGCTCCTGATCGAACACCTCACCGGTGATCTCCTTGCCGAGGCCGATCACCTTGTCGAACAGGCCAGTGGCGTCCTTGGGATCAACACGGGGGATTCGCATCGCGTGGGTCTCCTCTTCGCTATCGCGGGCAGTTTTCCTTGATTTCCAGGACTTTCGCTTGCATCTTCAGCCTGCCCGCTAGCCAGGTTGCTAACACGTAGCAAGCACCTTGCCTCCCCGGGTTTCTCCTGTGGCCGATGTCACAGCACAATGCGTGCACGGTCGGTTTCGTCTCGTGGTTGTCGGAGGCCAGCGTGCGCAGCACCATGCAGGACGTTCCCCTGTCGATCGCGTCGATCCTGCGACATGGGCAGCAGGTCTTCGGCGACGCGACGCTCACCACTCTCGGTGACACCGGCAACCGGCGCGCCTCGTTCGCCGAGGTCAGCGCCAACGCAGCCCGGCTGGCACACGGTCTGCGCGGCCTCGGCATCGACGGCGACCAACGGGTCGGCACCTTCATGTGGAACAACCAGGAGCACATGGAGGCCTACCTGGCCGTCCCGTCCATGGGCGCGGTGCTGCACACGCTGAACATCAGGCTCTTCCCTGACCAGGTCACCTACATCGCCAACCACGCCGGCGACGAGGTGGTCATCGTCGACTCTTCGCTCATCCCGCTGCTGGCCAAGGTGCTCGGCGGGATGACGACGGTGCACACCGTGCTGGTCGTCGGTGACGGCGACATCGCACCGCTGGAGCCGACCGGCAAACAGATCCTCCGCTACGCCGACGTGCTGTCGGGTGGCTCGGCGTCGTACAACTGGCCGGATGTGGACGAGCGGTCGGCTGCGGCCATGTGTTACACGAGCGGGACGACCGGCAACCCGAAGGGCGTCGCCTACTCGCACCGCTCGATGTGGTTGCACTCGCAGGCCGCGTGCACCACTAACAGCCTGCAGCTGTCGTTCCAGGACACCGCGCTCGTGATCGTGCCGCAGTTCCATGCCAATGCGTGGGGCATCCCTTATGCGGCGTTCATGGCCGGCGCCGACCTGGTGATGCCGGACCGCTTCCTGCAGGCCGAGCCGCTCGTGCGCGCGATCGAGACGGAGAAGCCGACGATGTCGGGGGCGGTGCCGACGATCTGGAACGACATCCTCAACTACCTCCGGGCCAATCCTGGCCACGACATCTCCTCGATCCAGCGCATCATCTGCGGCGGGTCGGCGGTGCCTCGGGCCTTGATGGAGGGGTTCGCGTCGGAGTTCGGCATCCGCATCATCCAGGCCTGGGGCATGACGGAGACGTCGCCGCTGGGGTCGGTGGCGTGGCCGCCGCGCGGGCTTTCGGAGGAAGCCGCCTGGGACTACCGCACGACCGCCGGCCGCTTCGCCTTCGGGGTCGAAGGTCGCATCGTCGACGACTCCGGCGAGGTGCAGCCGCGGGACGGCAAGGCCGTCGGCGAGCTGCAGGTGCGCGGGCCCTGGGTCGCGGCGGCGTACTACCAGGACGACGATCCACAGAAGTTCGACGGTGGCTGGCTGCGCACTGGCGACGTCGGGACGATCGACCCGCGCGGCTACATCACGCTGACCGACCGGGCCAAGGACGTCATCAAGAGCGGCGGCGAGTGGATCTCCTCGGTCGAGCTCGAGGGCACGCTGATGGCGCATCCCGCGATCCGCGAGGCGGCGGTCGTCGGCGTCCCCGACGAACGTTGGGACGAGCGCCCGCTCGCCGCGGTCGTGCTCAAGGACGGCGAGTCGGTGACACCGGACGAGCTCTGCACCTGGCTGGCCGAGCGGGTGGCGAAGTGGTGGCTGCCGGAGCGGTGGGCGTTCATCGAGGAAGTGCCGAAGACGAGCGTGGGCAAGTTCGACAAGAAGGTGCTGCGCAAGTCCTACGCCGACGGCGAGCTCGAGGTGACGACCCTGCCCTGACCGAGCGATGCCACATTGCTCGCAACGGCGGGCAACCCGGACGGATGCTTCCGTGTCTTCAGGTCGTGACCGGATTGATCGCCGAGGCTGCACCGGCGCGCAGGGGGATCGTGGTGGACGCGCGGCTTGACGACTACGTGCGCGGTCAGTGGCCCGCACTTGTCCGCTACGCGACCGCGCTGTGCGGCAACGCCGACGAGGGCGAGGAGCTCGTCCAGGCCGCCGTGGTGCGGGTGGCCCTGCGGTGGCCCTTCGTCCGGGACAAGGACAACCCCGACGGCTACGTCCGCCGGGCGGTCCTCAACGGCTATCTCAACGGGTGGCGCCGACTGCGTTCCCGCGAGACGGCGATGGCCGAGGTGCCCGAGCCGGCTGGCTACGACGGGACCGCCGCCGTGGACGACGTGATGACGGTGCGCTCCGCTTTGCGGGTGCTGCCGCCGCGCCAGCGGGCGGTGCTCGTCCTGCGCTATCTGGAAGACCGGTCCGAGCAGCAGACCGCAGAGCTGCTCGGCTGCTCGGTCGGCACGGTCAAGAGCCAGTCCAGCAAGGGTCTCGCGAAGCTACGCGAGGCCGTCGGCCTGCCCGACGACGGAGGCGAGTCATGACCACGATCGAGGATCTGCTCCGCGCCACCCTCGCGGACACACCTGTCCCCGCGCCGACGACCGACCCGGTCGCCGCGCTCGACGGCCGGATCCGCCGCGCCCGCCGCCGCGTCGCGATGGGTGCCGGGGTCGCCGCCGCGGTGGTCGCGGCTGCCGTCGTCGTACCGGTCTCCCTCCTCAACGCGCACAGGACGCAGGGCTTGGGCGTGACGCACTCGCCGACACCCACGACGTCGCCGTCGACGTCGGCCGCCACACCGGTGGTGCTGATGGCGCACGGCGCTGTGTGGGTGTCCCACGGCGCGGCGGGGACTTTCGTGCTCGACCAGCACGGT
>JAVEEH010000047.1 GCA_030840545.1 Frankiaceae bacterium
CGAGTGCGAGCCGCCGCCGGCGGCCGGTGCCGGATGCGCTGGACCACGGCACCAGCGCGTCGCCGATGACACGGGCGGTGACGCTGTCATGGCGGCGGCTGATCGTCGCGCCGATGTAGAAGTGCTCCGCGCCGGCGAGCAGCGGGGCGCACTCAGCCGGCTCCGGCCGCCACGCATCCGGGTCGGCGATGTCGGCCCAGTCGTCGACCCGGACGTCGCCGAAGCGCAGGTCCTTGATGCCGACGCTGCGGGTGGCGAGCGCCCGGGCGAGCGGGGTCGTCTCCGGCAGCTTGCGCAGTGCAACCCCGGCCGCGGTGACCGCGACCTCGAGCGGCGCCCCCAGGTGCGGCGCACCGAGATAGACGATCCGTCCCACCAGCGACACCCACGGCCGGTCCTTGTCCTGGCCGGCGTGGCAGGCGGCGCGGATGACGAGTCCACCCATCGAGTGCCCGACGAGGGTCAGCCGGGTGACCGGCACCGGCCAGGCCGCCACGAGCTCGTCGAGCAGCTGGTCGAGGTCGTCCCCGCTGTCGCAGATGTGCCGGCCGGTGTTGTAGCGCAGATAGACCGGGGTCAGCCCGCAGCGCCGGCGGAGCCGCGATCCGTGGGTCGACTGCGGGTCGCCGTGGTGTTCGGCGGCGGCCTGCCGCCAGGAGGCGTCGGTCTCGCACAGCCCGTGGATGAAGACCGCGAGGTCGCCGGTGGCGTCCGGATGGGTCTCGCGCAGCGAATCGCGGTCCAGCGGCACGTCCCGGTCGTCGTGCCTGACGGTCATCGGCAACGCCAACGGGCTGCGCCACGCTGCGAGCCGGTCGCCCCACGCGCCGTTGACCGCCCCGATGGCGACGTTGCCGCGCCGCCGGTCCGCAAGCGGCCGGTACGCCGGGCCGGTGGCCGCACGCGCTGCGGCGATCGTGCCGGCGACCTGCGCGAGGAGCCGGGCGCCACCACCGACAGCTGCGTAGACACCAGAGCTGATGGCGTCGTGAGCAAGGTGCGCCGGCCGGGCCGCGGGCCCGGACAGCGAGAATGCCCGCCGCGCGATCGCGACGTGCGTGTCGCGGACGAGCGTCGAGGCGGCTGCGAGGCCACGGCCGCCGAGGACGACGGCCTCCTTCAGGTCGGTCGTGTCGATCCTGCCGCCGCCGGCGGCGCGCTCCCCGGGCATGCCGGCAGTCTCCCCCACACCACCCCCGACTTGTCAGACCCTGAGCACGTTATGGCGTGCGGTGCGTCTGACAGGTCGGCTGGATCAGCAGCCGGTGAGCTTCTTGATGCCGCAGAGCTCGCCGTTGCGTCCGTCGGGATGCCGCTGTGACAACGTGCGGGCGATGTGTCGCTCGCGCTGCGTCGAGCCCTCGGCCTGACCGACCCGCAGCAGGAAGGCGAGGTAGTCGTCGACTTCGGTCGGCTCCACCCGAAGGTCGTTGTGGTACTGCCCGGCGTAGGTCCTGTTCAGCGCACCGGCGAGATGCGGCGACGCCTCGTCGTACGGCGGGTCGAAGAACGGGTCGCCACTCGCGCCGTCGTAGACCGTCATCCAGCGCGTCGGCGCCGGGCTCTCGCCATGCCTGTTCAACGCCTTCAGCCAGGCGGTGCCCGGCGCGATCTCGTTGCAGCCGTAGTAGGAGGTGTCCAGCCCGCGGCAGACCGAAGTCCCGTGGTTGGCGCCCGCGACCGCCACGAACGCAGTGACGTCGCGTGCCAAGGCGGGATAGTCGACCATCAACTTGCGCGCGATGGTCACGCCGAGCGAGTGCGCAACGATGTCGACGTGGCGCGAGCCGGTGTAGGCCTGCACCGCCTCGACGAAGCGACACAGGTCCGGCACCTCGTCGTCGTTCGCCGCACCGTGACCACCGTTGCCGAACCCGTCCGGGTTCTGCTGGAAGTAGTCCTGGTCGGGCAGCGTGGGGGCGGTCGACGGTTCGCCGGCGTAGAAGTTGCCGAGCCCGTTGTAGGAGATCGCATACATCTCCTGCATCGAGTAGCCCGCGAGGCGTTGGAACTGCAGCATCGGCGCGAGCCAGTTCTGCGCGTCGGCCTGGTTGCCGTGCACGAAGACGACGGGCGTGTGGTGCAAAGGCGCGTGTCGGCGCAGGCCGCCGAACCCGCCGACCGGCAGGTGCAGCCGGCTGTCCCGGACCACCGGGAAGTCAGCGGCGAAGTATGCCGGGGCCGCGGGCGGCAGCGTGTTGCCCCCTGTCGGCTGGTTCCGGGCGGCGGTCGACGGACCGCACGTCGGTGCCCCACCACCGGCAGCGCTGCGTGCGGCCCCGCCCGCCGTAGCGCCTGCGACCGGCACGAGGCACCCGAGCATCGACCCCGCGACCACGACGGCCAGCCGAACCTGGCTGCGCCGCCGGTAGACTGCGCGTGGTCCCTGCGGGGCAGGTAGCTCAGTTGGTACGAGCGTCCGGCTGAAAACCGGAAGGTCGGCGGTTCGACCCCGCCCCTGCCCACTCATCCCGTCGTCTTCTTGCGTCGGCGTGGGTTCGTTGCCGCCAGCCCCGCCGCCAGGTCGCTCGCCAGCAGCCGGCCGACGCCGAGGTAGGTCGCGAGCCGGTCCTGGTCGAGCTCCGCGGTGTCACCGGAGTAGACGATCCGGCCCTTCTGCAGCAGGCAGGCCGAGTCGGACAGCCGCAGCCCGAACCGGATGTTCTGCTCGACGAGCAGCATCGTGAGGCCGAGCCGCCGCACCTCCAGCAGGACGTCGAGCAGGTCCTCGACCACAGCAGGTGCCAGCCCGGCGGATGGCTCGTCGATGAGGACGACCTTGGGGTCGTTGATGAGGGCCCGGCCGACAGCGAGCATCGCCTGCTCACCGCCCGACAACGTGCCGGCCGGCTGCCGGCGGCGCTCGGCCAGGCGGGGGAACGTGTCGAAGACGCGCTGCAGGTTGGCGGCGTAGGCGCTCTTGTCGCGGCGGCGGAGCGTGTAGGCGCCGACCCGCAGGTTCTGCTCCACGGACAGCGATCCGAAGACCTGCCGGCCCTGCGGGACGTGCGCCATGCCGAGCGCGACGCGGCGCTCGGGCAGCATCCTCGTGATGTCAGTGCTGAGCAGCTCGATCCGGCCGCCCCAGATCGGCACGACGCCCGCGATGACCTTGAGCAGGACGCTCTTGCCCGCGCCGTTCAGGCCGAAGATGCCGGTGACCTGCCCCTCGGGAACGACGAGGTCGATGCCGTGGATGATCGTCTGCGATCCGAAACCGGCGCGTACGCCGGACAGCTGCAGCACCGTCGTCGTCGCCGTCGTCGTCGTCATGCGGACACCGCCGCTCCGAAGTAGGCGTCGATGACCTTCTGGTCGGCGGAAATGTCGCGTGGCTCACCCTGCGCGATCAGGCGGCCGGCGTCGAGCACATAGACGTAGTCGCACGTGTCCAGCACCAGCGGCACGTTGTGCTCGATCAGCAGCACCGTGCGGCCCAGCGCGTCGCGGAGGTCGCGCAACCGGGCGGCGAGGTTCTCGGCCGCGGCCGGCGCCATGCCTGCCGAGGGCTCGTCGAGCATCACGAGGTCGGGCGCGGTCATGAGCAGGCAGGCGATCTCCACGATCCGCTGCTGGCCACCGGAAAGGTTGCGCACCGGCATGTCCGCGAGCTGCTGGAAGCCGAGCGCCTCGATCGCCTGGTCGGTGCGCGTCGCGAACTCCCGCTCGGTGCGAGCCGCTCGGGGCAACATCAGCAACGCCTCGATGTCGCCGTAGGGCGCCAGCTGATGCTGCGCCAGCAGGAAGTTGTCGCGAACGCTGAGATCCTTGGCGAGCCCGACCTGCTGGAAGCTGCGGGCGATGCCGAGCCGAGCCCGCTCGTCACTACGCAACGACTGGATCTCGCGCCCTCGGTAGCGGATCCGCCCGGCGTCGATGCGTACCAGCCCCGACACGGCATTGAACAGCGTGCTCTTGCCCGCACCGTTTGGACCGATCAGCCCGATGATCTTTCCGGCCGGCACGACCAGGCTCGCATGGTCAACGGCCTGCAGCCCACCGAACCGGACGACGACATCCTCGACCTCCAAGAGGTTGTCCGACCGCAACGCGTCGACGGTGACCGGTCGATCCGGCACCGGCAGCTGCGGAAGCGCGGGCAGCTCATCGTCGTCGTCGTCGCCTGCGCCCACCGCGGGGCGGCGCTGATGGCTCAGCAGGTCGGCGATCCCCTCCGGATGTCGGGACACGGTCAGCATCAGGCCGACCGCACCGAGCACGTAGGCCCAGGCGTGCAGGCCGCTGATGAACGACGGCAGCAGCCAGAAGATCAGCGCGGCGATGATGACGGCGAGCCGGCGGCCCGCCCCGCCGACGATGACCAGGATCACGAGAGTGAGTGAGAGCGACAGGTCGAAAGGCTTCTCGTTGTTCACGTGCAGGATCGCATGGCCAAACATCGCTCCGGCCAGGCCGGCCATGGCTCCGCTGACGACGAAAGCCAACAGCTTGTAGCGGGTGACGTTGATGCCGAACGACTGCGCCACCGCTTCGTTCTCGCGAACCGTGCGGAACGCCCGACCGAGCCGGGTGCGCACGATGTTGACGTCGATGACCCAGACCAGCAGCAACAGCAGCAGGCAGACGACCAGGTAGGTGGCGTTGTCGATCCCACGTGGCAACGTGACGCCGGCCGAGCCGCTCGAGAAGAAGCTGCCCTCGAGCACGCTGTACTGCATGACCAGCCCGAAGATGACGGTCACGATCGCGAGATAGAGACCGCGCAGGCGCAGCGCCGGAAGTCCGACGACGAAGGACACCGCTGCAGCGACCACGACGCCAAAGAGCATCCCCAGCGCCATCGGCAGGTGCCAACGCGAGGTGGCGATGCCGCTGGCGAACGCGCCGCTGGCCAACAGTCCGGCGTGCCCGAGCGAGATCTGACCCGCGTAGCCGAGGAGCAGGTTGAGGCTGACGGCCGCGACGGCGAGCGCGACGCCGACATCGAGGTTGAGGTAGTCGTGCTGCTGCAGCAGCCGCGGCATGGCATGGCTCGTCAGCAACGGCAACGCGACGAACAACAGCGCAGCCGTCGCTGCATTGCCCACCCGCGGGCTGATCCGATGCGGCGGCGCGGCGACGCCCTGGACGCGCTGCAGCGAACCCGCTCCGTCGGCCACGGTCACGCCCGCCTGCCCAGCAGTCCCTGCGGGCGCAGCAGCAGCACCGCGAGCACGATCACGAGCATCGCCGTGGTCTGGAAGCTCGGGATGGCGTTGATGGTGATGTGTGCCTTCACCTCGGCCTCGGCAATCCCGACGAGCAGGCCACCGACGAACGCGCCGGGCAGGCTGGTCAGCCCGCCGACGAGGGCCGCCGTCAGCCCGCCGATGAACAGTCCGGCGAATGCACCGGGCGCGAGCACGCCGACCGTCGGCTCGATGAGAAGGACAGCGACCGCGCTGAGCGCTCCCGACATTCCCCACGTGAAGGCGCTGATCCGCCCGCGCGGCGTGCCCATCAGCTGCGCGGCGACCGGATCATCGGCCGACGCCTGCACGGCGAGGCCGAAGTCTGTGAAGCGGAGGAACAGCGCGAGCCCGACTGCGACTACGGCGACCACACCGAGCGCCAGCCACTGGGACGAGCTGACGAAGACGCCGGCGATCTTGACCCCGCCATGGGCGATCGGCGGCGGGAGGATGTAGATCGTGCCGGCGAAGAGCGCGAGCTCGATCGCCACCATCAAGGAGAACAGCCCGATCGTTGCAACGGCGACAGTCACCCGCGACGCCGAGAGCATCGGCCGGATGATGACCCGCTCGAACAGCAGGCCGATCGCGACCGCGACGCCGATGGACGCGAGTGCTCCGACGATCCAGGGCTGGTGGTGCTTCACCGTCACCCACCAGGTCGCGTAGAGCGAGAGCGTGCCGACTTCCGCTTGCGCGAAGTTGAGCACCCGCGACGCCTTGTAGACCAATGTGATGCCGGCAGCGATGAGCGCATAGATGCTGCCGCCGATCAGCCCCAGGACGATCGCCTGCATCAGAGGTTCCCGATGCAGCGCTGCAGCGGCACGAAGTTCGCACGACCGTTTGGATCTTTGATGGCGTGCAGGACGCTGAAGAGATAGCCGCCGTGGTGGTGGTCGGACGTGCGCCCGAAGTTGGTCGGGCAGTTCGGTGGCGACGGCTTGTTCCAGCCGGCGAGCAGCAGGCCGGCAACCTTGTTGCGGGTGCACTGCGGACCACATGCCGTGAGCAGGTCGTAGAGGCCCTTCTGCGACTCCCAGTTGAGGAACAGCAGGTCACCGCCGTCGCCACTGAGGTCGGCACCTGAGTCGTACTTCTTATACTGCCGCTCGAACTCGTGGATCTCACTGGCGTACGACGCGAAACCGCCGCCGTAGTAGCCCGGGTCGTAGGCTTCCCACTCGGCCGGGCTCCAGAGCTGCTGGTCGAGCGCGGTCGAGCCGAGCGTGTTGGTGATGATGTTGAAACCGTTGACCAGCCAGGCCGGGTGCCAGTTCTGGCCCTGCGCCTGCTTGATCATCTCGATCTCCGAAAGCGCGTTCTCCCAGGCAAAGACAACCTGCGCGCCAGCGGTGTGCAGCTGGGCGAGCTCCTGGGTGTAGTTGCCCTGGTTGATCGTCACGCCGTAGCTGCCGACGACCTGCATGCCCGCGGCTTGGAGCACCTTCTTGAAGGTGTCAACGCCCGGTGTCCAGTTCGAGCTCTGACGGTAGAGGATGCCGACCTTCTTGCCGGCGAACTGCTTGACCGCGAGCTGACCGAACCAGGTGCCCACCTGCTCGACGGTCGGCAAGGACGAGAAGCTGTAACGCAGCCCGGCTGACCCCTCGATCGTCGCGATGTGATGCAGGTAGAGCTCGTGGTTCTGCTCGGCCCACTGCCGCACGGCGGGGATCTGGTCGAAGCCGATGCCACCGAGGAGCAGGAAGGTGTTCCAGTCCTTGCACGTCTGCGCGGCCTGCACTGCGGTGCCGGGGTCGTAGTTGTCGTTCTGGTAGTTGGTCTGGACCTTGCGGCCGAAGATGCCGCCCTGGTCGTTGACGTTGCTCCAGAAGACGTCGAGATCGCTCGCGCTGATGTTGAATGCCGCGCCGTAGGTCAACGCCGCGTGGGCGCAGATCCGCAGCGAGCTCGGGGTGAGACCGATCGTGTCGTCGGCGCCGGTGTAGAGCTTCGCCACCGGCGGCCCGCCGTTGGACGGAAAGAACACCGGTACGCCGTTGATCGTGCGGTAGTGGCCGGGGCCGGTGAACTCGTGGGCGGCCGGGTTGGAGGCGGGTGTGCCGGCGCTGCCACCACCGGTCGCGCCGCCCGTCGTCCCGGTCAGAGATCCGCTGCTGCCGGGATGCGATCCACCGGGCGCGCCGGCCGTCGCCGGGGCGCCGGTTCCGGACGTGGGTCCGGATCCTGCCGATGACCCGCCGGCGGGCGTGGTCGGCACCGTCGCGCCTGGCGTGTCACCGGCGAGCTGCTGGCCGGCCGAGCCGGCGGGAGCAGTGAGAACCGAATAGCTCGTGAACACGAGTCCCCAGGCGAGGGCCGCGGACGCGACGGAGTAGGCGCGCGGATGCGCCCGGAAGGCAGCCAACCCGGGCGGGACCACGCGACGGGCGAAGGCGAGCAGGGCGGTGCGGTGTGCGGCACCGATCGCTGCGGCGGCAAGGACGATGCTGCCCGCCAGCACCCACGGCCAGAGGCCGGTGCCGCCGGTGCGTCGCGACGACGCCGCCGCCGGCGCAGGTGGCGTGCTCGCGGCCACCGCCGGCGGCTGGGCCGCCGGCCCTGCTCCCGCCGTCGAGCCGTTGCCGGTCGACGCAGGGGGCAGCGTCACGGTCGACGGGCTGTTGCCGGCGCCGCTCGGCGTACCGCTGCCCGTCGAAGTGCCCGACCCGCTCGAACCGGTCGTCGTGGGTGGAGCGGCGGTCGGAGCCGGAGTCGGCTTACCGTGGCCCGAGCCCTTCGGCTTCGCCGCGATCGAGTAGGCGACGAGCGCCGCGGCGCGACTCTTGTAGAACGCCACCGACCAGCTCTGGCTCGGGTCAGCGGCGATCGGGATCAGCGCAGCCCCGGTGTTGCCGTGCTGCTTCCAGTACGAGATGAGACCGGCGAGCTGGAAAGTGAATGTGTCAGCAGCTGCGTTTGCCTTGCCGACCGCCGAGCCGTGCTGGCAGTCGTAGGCGGGCGGCTTTGTGTAGTCGAACTTCGATGGGAGCTCGGAGGTCAGTGCGCAGGCCTCGATGATCGCGGCGCTTGGATTGACGTTGTAGATCGGATAGGTGCCGGTGTTGGACGCGTCTGACTGCTGCGTCAGGTGCAGGGTCATCGTGACCTGGGTCGGTGCGGCCTGCGCCGGGATGTAGTCGAGCGCAACGTGCACGAACGAACGTGCCAGCTCCTTGCCGCCGTCGACGGCGACGTGGATGGACGAGGGGTCGGCGTTGTAAGGGTCGATCAGCGTGCCGTCGACCGGGTTGGTGGTCGACAGCGACGTGACGTAGGCCTGCCGGTCAACCGGCACCGCTGTCGATCCGGCAGTCGCTGACGCCGCGGCCGCACCGCTGAGCGCCATGCTGGCGACGCTGATGCCGGCCAGGGCCGACAACGCCAGGGGCAAGCGCTTCATCTCGGGACCTCCGACGTCGTGACGTTGTGACAGCCGCCCATCGGATGGGAGGCGAAGAACCGCCAGGCAGCAGTGGTGATGTCCGGGCCCAGCGGGTCGGTGTAGGGACCGTCGCCGGGCGCGTCGGGGTAGGCGTGCTCCATGCCGTGGATGAGCCAGAAGTCCATGACGTCGCAGCCCTTCGCGTCGGCATAGCTCGCGACCGTGTAGGGGTAGCCGCCCTGGAAGCCGACGACGCCACCCGGGCAGGTCAACGTGTTGTTGTGCACGCAGGCGTCGCCGCTTCCCGGCTGCGGGGTCTGGTTGACGTCGTAGCTCTGCTGACTCGCGGGCTGCCTCGGGATGCTGCCGTTGAGGGAGCCGTCATCGGCAAGGTCGTCGGCGCCGAGCCAGGAGGAGACCAGGCCGCTCGCCATCCCCATGTTGTTGAGGGTGTCGGCGGTGCCGTTCTCGACCAACATCGGTACGACGCGGGCATGCGTGCCCATCGCCTGGTGGGTGAGCGCGCCGGTCGCGTCGCCACAGGTGCGAAAGGCGCAGCCGGCGAGGGCGGCGACAGAGGCGTAGAGGTCGGGGTAGGTCGCGCCCAGGATGACGGCCATGTCCGCGCCGGCGGAGATGCCGTCGACGAAGATGCGGCGCGGATCGATGCGCTGGGTCTGTGCGACGTACTTCGTGATGCCGGCGATCGCGCCGGCCTCACCGACGTCGCGTTGCTGGTTGTCGGGGAGGAACCAGTTCCAGCAGCCGATTCCGTTACCGTCGGCGAGCGGGGCGGAGGAGTTGGCGGTAATCGTCTGCTGCGGGTAGACGACGACGAAGTGCTCCTTGGCAGCCAGGTCGTTGAACCGGGTGATGGCTGCGGACTGCTCGGCCGTGACGTTGCATCCGTGCAGGAAGACGACCAGTGGTCGCGGTGCCCGGCTCCTGCTCGGCGGCAGATAGAGCCAGTAGTCCCGTGCGCCGCTCGTCCCGGCGGCCGGATAAGTGTGTTCGGTGAACGAGCCGGCGTCCGGGCTCGCCGAGGTCGCTGCATGCGCGAGCGGGGTCAGCGGCAGCGTCAAGGCGAGCAGCGCGGCAGCCCATCGGACGGGACGGCTCATCGGTTCACCGGGTCGCCTTGCGAATCGACTCGGCCAGCACGACGACACCCTGCTTGGCGAAGTTGACGGTGTAGTGGTTGGTGTCCGGCACGGTCTCGACGACGAGCTGCGGCAGAGCGCGGGTGAAGTCCTCGACGGCGACGTCGGACAGCAACGGCTCGCGGGTTTCGGGGCTGATGTCGAACCCGCGCGGCGCCCGGACGAGGTGCACCGGGCAGCGCACCGACCCGAGATCGGTGCGCACGTAGGGAGCTCCGCGCGGGGTGAAGTAGTCCTCGGAGTCGAACTTGGCACCGACCGCCGAGCAACGGTTGCGCACCGAGCCGTCGGGCAGCTCCTCCAGCCCGGCGACGAACATCGCCTCGAGTGCAGGGCTCCACGAGTCGCGGAACGGCGGCACCGTCTGCAACGCGGCGAAGAGCACGTCACGCGACGGCAGCACCGCGGTCAGCCGATCGAGCCACCCCGGCCCCATCACGCCGTCGACATAGGCCGCGGGCTCCACACCCGGCGGCAGGTCGGTGAAATAGCCGCCGTCGCCGAGCACCAGCGCGCCGACCAGGTCCGGATGATGGGCCGCCAGCTGGAGGCCGTCCCAGGCCCCCATCGACTGGCCGACCACGACCGCAGCCGGGCGCCCCAGCGCGGCGAGCACGCAGGCCGCGTCCTCAGCGTGGCGGCGGTGGCCATAGCTCGACGGGTCGGCCGGCTTGTCCGAGAGCCCGCGGCCCCGGGCGTCGAACGCAACGAACTCGACCTCACCGCCGAGCTCGTCGATCAGCGGGAGGAAGCCGAGCCGGTTGGCCGTGATGCCGTGCAGCCCCAGCACCAGGGGTGCCCGGGGGTCCCGGGCCGGCCACGACTCGACCTGGAGCCGCACACCGTCGTCCGTCGTGACCGTCCACATCGCCGACGTCGCCACCCAGGCCCCCTAACGAACACTCGTTCATCCCTTGCGCGTGTCGGGAAGTGTGTGTTGTCATGACATACACGTCAAGGACGGTTTGCAGAGATGTGTCGCCGGCTGCCACAGCCACCGAACGCTCGTTCCGGCTGCGGGCTCCTCGACAGCAACGCACGTCGGCGACAGGTCCGATCTGGGAGAGGAGGGGCGACGGGTGATCTCGGAGTCAGCCGTCACCGGTGATCGGGATGTCGTCCGGCTGACCCGGGTGACCGAGCAGGCGGGCACCGCAGCGCCGGTCCCGGGGCCGCTTCTGCCGCCGCGGGCGCAAGCCGCCGGCACGCTGCGGCGGCTCTACGAGACCGCCCTGTTGCAGTTCGGCCAACGCGGCTTCCATGCCGTCTCCGTCCGCGACCTCACCCGCGAGCTCGGCCTCCAGGCAAGCTCCCTCTACGCCCACGTCCCCAGCAAGCAGCACCTGCTGGGCGACCTCATCCGCATCGGTCACGAGGAGCACCGTGACCAGTTGCGGCTCGCTCTGCTCGAGGTCGGCGCCGACCCGGCGGAACAGATCGCGGCA
>JAVEEH010000139.1 GCA_030840545.1 Frankiaceae bacterium
GCCATCGTCGGGCTGGCGGAAGAGGTCGTCGCCGCCAACCCCGGCGCGGATCTCGAGGCGTTCGTCGCCGAGCTCGCGGAGCGGGTCGAGGCCCAGCACGCACCGGTCCGCGACGGAGTGACGTTGGCGTCGTTGCACGCGGCCAAGGGGTTGGAGTGGGAGGCGGTCTTCCTCGTCGGTCTGGTCGACGGGACGTTGCCCATCACGCACGCGTTCGACAGCCCGGCTGCGATCGACGAGGAACGGCGCCTGCTCTACGTCGGCGCGACCCGGGCGCGCCGGCACCTGTCCTTGTCGTGGGCAGCGGCCCGGGCGGCCGGCGGTCGCCGCGGCCGCAAGCCGAGCCGGTTCCTCGACGGCATCCGGCCGGCGCAGGTCAAGGCCGCGGCGACGGGCGGCGGCACGGCGAAGCGCGCGGCGGCGACCGTGCCGCCGGAGGACGCCGAGCTGTTCGAGGCGCTGCGGGAGTGGCGGCGTGGGGTCGCGGCAGCTGCCGGCATGCCGCCTTACATCGTGTTCAGCGACCGCACCCTTGTCGCGATCGCCGCAGCGCGCCCCGCGACCCTCGGGGCGCTCGCCCGGGTGTCCGGCGTCGGGCCGAAGAAGCTCGACGACTATGGCATCGCGGTGATCGACATGGTGGGCGCGCACTAGCGCGAGCCGCGCGTCCGGCGGCAAGCATTGTTGCGAACTGGCAACGCGCCGCAATAATTCGTTGCCCTGTCCCGGGGTGCGGCGCTATGGTCGCCGAGAAGTCGTCGACGCGTGAGGGAGGTGCCCGGTGTACGAAACAGCCGTGGTCATCACGCGTATCCGCACGTCCGCCGTCGGTCCCTTCAAGACGGCGCACGCTGCTGCCATGCCGGCGTACACGTCGCTCGGTGACGCGCGCAATGACGCCCAGGGTGGCGCTTCCGCCTGGAGTCCACCGGTCTAGCTACTGACCGGCGATCTCCAGGCCGCGGCACCCGAACAGGGTCCGCGGCCTTTCCTTTTGCCCGAACCCACCCGAACCCGATCCCGACCCGCAACGAGCCCCACAAGGAGGTGGAGCCGATGTCCCTCACCGCCGTGGTCGAGGCCGTTCTGGAGCAGGCCCTGCCCTGTCACCTGACCGATCCCGATCTCTTCTTCGCCGAGTCCCCGGCCGATGTCGAGCGCGCCAAGGCGCTCTGCATCGACTGCCCGGTTCGCACCACTTGTCTCGCCGGCGCTCTCGCCCGGCGCGAGCCGTGGGGCGTCTGGGGAGGCGAGCTCGTCCAGCAGGGCGTCGTCGTGGCGCGCAAGCGTCCACGTGGCCGTCCCCGCAAGAACGAGGTCGCCGCGTGACCGGCATCTCACCGACAACTGCCAACGATCTTCCTTCAGGAGAGTTCACCATGATGCTGCTCAACGAATCGCTCGCGCTCGAGCGAATGTCCGACCGGCGCCAGCGCGCCGTCGCGGACGAACGACTGCGCCAGGTCGCCGTCGCACGCCGGCTCGCCGCAGCGCGCCGGGCACAGCGTCGGGCCGACTCGGCCTCGCGTCGGGCCCGCTCGCTCATGCTCAGCGTGTGACCGGCAAGCAGGACCCCGCGGAACGTCCCTTCCGCGGGGTCCTTTGCTGTCCGCATAAAGTCGCGTCATGACGACGACGTCCGACATCGAGGTGCGCGACCGAGCCGTCGAGGTGCTGTGCGACCCGAGCTTGGCTGACGTTGTCGATCTCGTTGCGTGGCCCGAGGGTGACGGGATCGTGGTCGCCAACGCGGACGGGGCGGTGCGGCTCACTGCCGGGTCGAGCGAGGTGATGCGCGGTCGCAACCCGGTCGCGCTGCAGGACCCGCTGGCGTTCACCCCGCTGCCGGTGGAGCTCGCCGACCTGTCGCCGCCGAACGAACGCAACTCCTACCCCGCCCCCTTCGAGCGGCTCGCGTCGCTGTTCGCAGCCGACGCGGCGCCGGACCTGGCCGTGGTGCACACCGGGCGGCACTACTGGCCCGATCAGGGTGGGCACGACGGCGAGCACGGGTCGCTGTCGGTGGTGCAGTCGCGAGCGCCGCTGCTGCTGTCGGGCGCCGGCGTCACCGGTCGAGGCATGCTGCAGTTGTCGGCGCGGGTGGTCGATGTGGCTCCGACGCTGGCGTGGCTGTCCGGGGTGCCGTTGTCCGCGCTCGGTGACATGGACGGCGCCGCACTGGTCGACGTGTTGGTGCCGGAGACGCGTCACGTCGTCGGGCTGCTGTGGGACGGCTGCAACTCCAACTCGCTCTATGCGCTGGCTCACGCGGGGGAACTGCCCAACGTGGCCAGGTTGCTCGCGCGCGGATGCGCTCTGGCCGGGGGAGCGATCGCGGAGTTCCCGAGTGTCACGCTGGTCAACCACACGTCTGCGCTGACCGGAGTAGGGCCCGGCAGGCACGGCATCGTGAACAACGCCTACTACGACCGGCGTACGGCGGCGCAGCGGCTGACCAACGATGCACGGACGTGGCATCGATGGAGCGAGTGGCTCTCGCCCGACGTGCGCACCGTCTTCCAACGTGTCGATGCCGCGACAGCATGCGTGAACGAGCCGGCGGACAGCGGCGCGGACTACTCGACGTTCGACCTGGTGCGCGGCGGCGGGTCCAGGGACGGCGCCGCGTCGATGGACGACCTTTTGCCCGACCCGCACGCGGACGGGATGGCGACGCAGGAGTTTGTCGAGGCGCGGAAGGACTATGCCTGGTCGTCGTCGGTCGACGCCGTCGGCCTCGAGCAGATGCTGTCGCTGTGGCCGACCAAGAACGAGGCGCCGCGATTGACATGGTGGAACACGCTGCTGACCGACACCGGCCATCACGCCGGCGGCCCGCACTCACCGATCGCGCACGCCGCCATGCGCGACGCGGACAACCGGTTGGGCGTCTTCCTCGACCACCTCGACCGCATCGGTGCCCTGGACGAGACGACGATCCTGCTGACCAGCGACCACGGGTCCGAAGGCGCAGACCGCAGCTGTGTCGGCGACTGGGACGAGCC
>JAVEEH010000059.1 GCA_030840545.1 Frankiaceae bacterium
GAAGCACTCCTTGAAGCCGGACGTCGCCGTTCACGGTCGCACCCGCCGCCGTCAACGCCGCGGTGACCCGGCTGCGCAGGCCGGAGTCAACCCCCGGTGCGCTCACGACCACGACGGACTGGCCGGCCAGGCGGCCAGCCACGGCGTAGGGCTCGAGTGCGTTGTCGAACGCCTCCTCGCGACTCAGCTGGTTCTTGGCGTCGGACAGTGCGGCGCTGAGGCGCTGATTCTCAGTGGCCACCTTCTTGAGCTGCTTGTTGATGTTCGTGGCCGCGGCCCCACGCAGCGAGGTGCTCCCGATGAACAGACCGAGCGCCAGCGCCAGAAAGACCGCGGTGATCGACACCACGTGATAGCGAAAATCGATCACGTGAACAGTCCGTGCAGCCAACCCACCAGTCCGTGCCACCAGTGGGTGAAGATGAACTGGTAGGCCCGCCCACCCGGTGTCACCGTCAGCGCGACCGCGAAGGTGATCACCGTCGCGATCACCAGCAAGGCCAGCGTGTGCCCCGGGATGCGACTGCGGTAGAGCCGACTGACCCCTTTGGCGTCGACGAGCTTGCCGCCGACGCGCAGCCGGGTGAGGAACGTGCTGGCCATCCCGGCGCGGCCCTTGTCGAGGAACTCCACGAGCGTGGCGTGGGTGCCGACGGCGACGATGAGCGAAGCGCCCTTGTCGTCGGCCAGCAGCAGCGCGACGTCCTCGCTGGTGCCCGCCGCCGGGAAAACGACCGGGTCGATGCCGAGGTCCTGGACGCGCGACAGCCCCGGCGCGTGACCGTCGCGGTAGGCGTGCACCACGACCTCGGCACCGCAACGCAGCGCCTCGTCGCTGACGGAGTCCATATCGCCGACGATGAGATGTGGCTTCAGCCCCTCGTCGAGCAGGGCGTCGGCGCCTCCGTCGACGGCGATGAGCACGGGGCGGAACTCGCGAATGTAGTGCCGCAGCGCCAACAGGTCCTGCCGATAGTCATAGCCGCGGACCACGACAAGCGCGTGCCGACCCTCCAGGTCGGTCCGGATGTCGGGCACCCCGATGCCGTCCAACAGCAGGTCGCGCTCGCGCTTGAGGTATTCCATCGTGTTGGAGGCGAATGCTTCGAGCTGCACCGCGAGCCCGGCGCGCGCCTCTGCCATAGCGCTCGCCACCGTCTCGGCCGTCTGGAGCTCGCCTTTCGCGAGAACCGCACCGTCCATGGCATAGACGGTGTTCTCGTGGACCCGGATGGTCTCTCCCTCACGCACCTGCGAGAACAGCTCCGCGTCGACGCTGTCGAGCAGCGGGATGCCGGCGGTGAGCAGGATCTCCGGCCCGAGGTTGGGATACCGACCGGAGATGCTGGGTCCGGCGTTCACCACCGCGACGACCCGGGCGGCGACCAGCGCCTCGGCCGCGACCCGGTCGAGGTCGACATGGTCGATGATCGCGATGTCCCCCGGCTTCAAACGCTTGGTCAGCCGCTTGGTCCGCCGATCGAGCCGGGCGACTCCCACCGCGCCCGGCTGACGGTCGCCCGAGCGCGGCCGACGCAGGGTCGCAATCCTCATCACGGCGAGTGTGCCAGACCCGCTCACCCGCTCTGTTTCGCCGCACTCGCGACGGCCAGCAGCTCCTCGGCGTGTCCGCGCCCGAGCGCCGAGTCGGGCAGGCCGGCCAGCATTCGGGACAGCTCTTCGAGGCGCTCCGCGCCGGTGACCGAGCGAACTCCGGTGGTCGTCACGCAGCCGTCGTCCCTCTTGCGGACAACCAGATGGCTGTCCGCGAACGCGGCCACCTGCGGGAGATGGGTGACGACGATGACCTGGGAGGTGCGGGCCAGCAGCGCGAGCCGCCGACCGAGCTCGACCGCGGCGCGGCCACCCACGCCTGCATCGACCTCGTCGAAGACGAACGTCGGCACCGGGTCACCCCCGGCGAGCACGACCTCGAGCGCCAGCATCACGCGCGAGAGCTCACCACCGGACGCGCCGCGGTGCAGCGGCCGCGGCCCCGCACCAGCGTGCGGGGTGAGCAGCAGCTCGACATCGTCGACACCGGACGCCCCGAACGCGACCCGCCGTTGACCACCGGGCAGACCCTCGACGAGCAGTCCGCCGGCGTCGTCGCGCTGGCGAACGTCGACCTGCACCTGCGCGTGCGGCATCGCCAGTGCGGTGAGCTCCCCCGTCGCCGCATCGGCGAGCCGGCGCGCGGCAACGGAGCGGCCGCGGGAGAGCTCCGCGGCGGCGGCGGCGAGCTCGCCCAGCAGTTCCTCGTGCTCGGCGGTGAGCTCGGCGACCCGTTCGTCGTCGCCGCCCAACCCGCCCAGCCGGGTGCGGGCGTCGTCCGCCCACCCGAGCACCCCGGCGACGTCGGGCGCGTACTTGCGGGTGAGCGATGTCAGCTGGCCGAGCCGCGCCTGGGCGGCCTCGAGCCGCCGTGGGTCCGCCTCCAGCGCCTCGGCATAGGCCGCGAGGTCCGCGGTGACGTCGGAGAGCAGGTAGCAGACCTCGGCCAGCCGAGTGGCCAGGTCGTCGAGGGGCTCGTCCCGGCCGCGAACGTCGTCGAGCGCGCGTCGCGCGGACGCGAGCAGCGTCAGCGCGTCCTGGCCGGGCGCCTCGGCTCCGCTGAGGGCGGCGTGAGCGGCTTCGGCCGACAACCGCAGGGCGTCGACGTGCGCCAACTTCGTGATCTCCAGGCGCAGCGCCGTGTCCTCGTCGGTCAATGGCGCAATCGCGTCGATCTCGCCCAGCCCGAACCGCAACAGATCCGCTTCCTGCGCCCGTTCGCGACGGCGGGTGGTGACGTCGAGAAGCTGAGCCTGCACAGTCGACAGCCGGGAGAACAGGTTGCGATAGCGGCTCAGGGCCTCGATGACGAGCGCCCCGCCGAACGTGTCGAGCACGTTGCGCTGCACCGCCGGACGCAGCAGGCCCCGCTGATCGGCCTGCCCGTGCACCGTCACCAGGTCGTCGGCGAGCTCCGCGAGGACGCCCACCGGCATCGCGCGGCCACCGACGTGCGCGCGGGACCGGCCTTCCGCGGACACCGAGCGGGCGACGATCAGAACTCCATCGTCGAGAGCGGCGCCGGCGTCGGTCGCTCGCGCCGCCACCCCACCGTCTGGGTCGAGTCGGATCCGGCCTTCGACCTCCACCCGGTCGTGGCCGGGGCGGACCAGCGTTGACTCACCCCGGGCGCCGAGCAGGAGGCCGAGACCGGTCAGCACCATGGTCTTGCCCGCACCGGTCTCGCCGGTGATGGCCGTGAACCCGGGTCCGAGCTCGAGGACGGCGTCGTCGATCACGCCGAGCCCACGCAGCCGCAGTTCCTCGAGCACGGGACCGACGATACGAGCGCGAAGCGACGGTGCTGGGTAGGCGCGCGGTGATGTGGCCCGGCGGATTGGCGGCCTGGGTCAGTCCTCGGCGCGGTCTTCCTCGGTGTGCCCGCGCCACCCACGGACCGGCAGCCGGAACTTGCCGACGAGCCGGTCGGTGAACGTGGCGCCGGACAGGCGCACCAACCGGACGGGGAGCTGTCCACGGCCGATCTCCACCCGGTCGCGGACAGCGAGCTCCGTGGTCCGACGGCCGTCACAGAAGGCGATCGCGCCGCCGGTCTCGGTCAGCAGCTCAACGGCGAGCCGTGACTCCGGCCCGACCACGAGCGGCCGCGCGAACAGCGCGTGGGCGCTGATGGGGACGAGCAGCATCGCCTGGACCGAGGGCCAAACGACCGGGCCGCCGGCCGAGAAGGCGTAAGCCGTCGACCCCGTCGGCGTGGCACACACGAGTCCGTCACCGGACCAGCGGGACAGGGGCCGGCCGTCGACCTCGACCATCAGCTCGAGCATCCGCTGCCGGGCGGTCTTCTCGATGGTCACGTCGTTGAGGGCCCAGTCCCGCGACAACACCTGACCACCCCGTCGTACGACGACGTCGAGGGTGAGCCGCTCTTCCACGTCGTACGACTTGGCGAGGATCCGTCCAACCATCACCTCGAGATCGGTGCGTTCGGCCTCGGCGAGGAAGCCGACGTGTCCCAGGTTGACTCCCAGCAACGCCGCTGCGGCCGGGCGAGCGAGCTCGGCGGCGCGCAGAATGGTGCCGTCGCCGCCCAGCGCGATGACGAGCTCGGCCCCGACCGCGGCGTCGCAGTTCGCCGGCACCGCCGTCACCGTGTCGCGCGCGATCGCGTCGGTCTCCTCTGCCAGCACCCGAACGGCGAGACCGGCCTGCGTCAGCCTGTCCGTGAGCTCACGAGCCGCGGACACGGCCGACCGGCGGCCGGTGTGCACCACCAGAAGGACCGTGCGCGAGCTCATGCGGGACCCACGTCGACCGCTCGGGTCAGCGCCTCGTCATCCAGGGCAGGTGCGTCGCGCCGCAGCCAGAGAAAGAACTCGACGTTGCCGGCCGGCCCGGGCAGCGAGCTCGCCACGACCCCGGCACTGCCCCAGCCCAGGGCCTGAGCCGCGGCGGCGACCGATCGGACCGCGCCCGCACGCGCGTCCTGGTCCCGGACGACTCCCCCTTTGCCGATGCGGTCGCGCCCCACCTCGAACTGCGGCTTGACCATGAGGGCGAGGTCGCCGTCGGGGTCGGTGCAGCCGACCAGCGCGGGCAGCACGACAGTGAGGGAGATGAACGACAGGTCCGCGACGACGAGCTGCACCGGCCCGCCGATGTCCGCGGCGCTGAGCGAGCGGACGTTCGTGCGCTCGAGCACCCGGACGCGTTCGTCGTTGCGCAGGGTCCAGGCCAGCTGGCCGTAACCCACGTCGACCGCGACGACCTCGCTCGCTCCGCGCCGCAGCAGCACGTCGGTGAAGCCACCGGTGGACGCGCCGGCGTCCAGGCAGCGCCGTCCCGCCACGCGCGGTCCACCCAGAGCGTCCAGCGCGCCCGAGAGCTTCCACCCGCCGCGGGAGACGAAGTCGTTTCCGCCGGCGGCCCCCACCACCTGCACGGATGCTGCCGCGTCCACGCCGGTGGCGGCCTTGGTCGCCGGCAGCCCGCCGACCAAGACGCGGTTGGCGCTCACGAGCTCCTGCGCATGATGACGCGAACGGGCCAGTCCGCGGCGGACGAGCTCGGCGTCGAGCCGTTGTTTCGCCGCCATCTCAACGCTCGTCGAGATCGGCAAGACCCTCCTGGAGGAGTCGGTGCGTGTCCTCGTAGGCCTCGACATGCTGGTCGAGCGGCGCGCCATCGAGCTCCGCGAGACGCCGCTCGGCCTCGTCCGCCGCGGCGACCCCGCTGGAGGGCACGCTGCCGGCGGGCACACTCTGTTCAAGCGGTGCTGCGTGTGGCTCGGTCACGGCTGCCCCCTTCGAGGCAGACGCTATCGGACCCTGGACGGGGTATGCGCTAGCGTGCCGGGCCGCCGGCACCGGCAATTTCCGGGTCGACGTGGGAGAGGGGCCAGTGGCGAGCGTCAAGCAGTGCCGCGCCGCTGTCGACCGCCTGGTCGCCGCGCTCGGGGACGTCGATCCACAGCTGCGCGCCCGACACGTTCCCAAGCGCACTGTCGCCTGCCGGGTCACCGACCTGGGTGTCACGTTCGTGGGCCGGCTGGACGAGGACGGCGTGCACGACGTCGAGCAGTCACCCGAGGACGATCCCGAGGTGGACGTGCGCCTCACCCTCGACAGCGACCAGCTCCTGGCGCTGGCCGAGGGGCGCGACGAGTTCCTCCCGGCGTGGATCAGAGGTCGGGTCCAGGTGTCGGCCAGCATGCGCGACCTGTTGCGGCTCCGCACGCTGTTCGGGCTCTGATCGGCGTCGGTCACGCGAGGTCGAGGTCGCGGAGCACCCCGTCGAAGCGGTCCGGGTCGAGCACGCCGCGCCAAGCCAGCACGCAGGCAGCCCGCAAGCCGTCCAGCCCGTCGCCCGATGACGCCGAAGCACTCGAGCGCTGGACGATCCCGTCGCTGGTCACCGTGACCTGCCCACAGCTCACCCGCTCCCCCTCCACCACGACGGGAGGGTGCGGAATCTCCAGCGCTGCGATGTCGCGACCCAGATAGCTGGGGCGAGCGGGCGGCTCGGCAGACAAGAGATCAAGGGGACGGGACACGCCGGTCAGCACCACCAGCGACGGCATGCCGGCGTTCACCGCCCCCGCGATGTCGGTGTCCAGCCGATCACCGACGACGAGCGGCCGCTCGGCGCCTGTCCGCCGTCGGGCGGCTTCGAACAGGCTCGGGCCGGGTTTGCCGACGACGTCAGCTGGCTCGAGCCCGGTGGCCGTGACCAGCGCGGCGACGAGTGATCCCGATCCGGGCAGCGGGCCACGCGGCGAGGGCAGGGTCGCATCGCGGTTGGTCACCACCCAACGGGCACCCGCTCGCAGCGCGACCGCTCCCTCGGCGAGGTCCCGCCAAGCGACGTCGGGACCCCAGCCCTGCGCGACGGCCGGCGGGCGGGACTCCGCCGACCGCACCGGCTGCAGGCCGACGCCGGCGATCGCTGCCCACAGCCCCGGCCCGCCGATGACGAGGACCTCGGCGCCGGGCGGCAGGGCGGCAGCCAGGACGTCGGCCGCGGCCATCGAGGACGTGACGACCTCTGTCGGCGCTGCCTCAACCCCGAGGCGGGAGAGCCGAGCCGCGACCTCCTCCGGGGCACGGGCCGCGTTGTTGGTGATGAATGCGACCCGCAGACCTCGGTCCCGAACACGCCCGAGCACGTCCGGAGCCCCCGGCACCGGCTGATCGTCCAGCTGGACGACACCATCCAGATCAACTAATAGCGCGTCATGAGTCTCGACCAGTGGTTGAGGGCTGGACTGCAGCACGCTCGGCGCGTCCAAGCTCACGAGGCGGGTCGGCCTTGGGCTCGCGCGGCTCGGGCTCGTCGCAGCGCCGCCGCATAGTCCTTGTTCTCCGGGCGCATGGCTGCGGCCAGGGCAAGGTGCTCGACCGCGTCGTCGTGCCGTTGCAAGCGAGCGGACGCAAGGCCCAGCCCGAACAAGGCGTAGTCGTCGGTGGGGTTGTCGGCGACGATCGCTGCGAAGTTGTCGCGGGCGAGGTCGAAGCTGCCGGAGTCGAACTGAGCCCGCGCCAGCGCCTCGCGCGCGCTGCGCGAGGCCGGCTCGGCCCGGACCGCGTGCTCGAGCAACGACGCCGCGGCCGCAGGGCTGCGCGCGTCGAGCAGCTGCACCCCCCGGACGTACCAGTCATAAGCATCTCCGCGCGGCTCGGTGCGCTGAACCTGCTCGTCCATGTCAACCTTCTCTCCGCGTCCCGGCGGACCTGGCAGCGCCGCTTCCCGCCCACTCAGCGTCTCGCACCCAGGGGCGTTGGCGGCGGCGCCACGTCCGTACTATCGCGGGATGCCCAACCCACCGTCCGAGCACGGCATTCCAGCTGCCCCCCGCCCGGATGGGCTGGTGCTCGCTCCATTCCGCGCGCTCCGCTACGACCCGGCGCGCGTCGACCCGGCCACGGTGGTGGCGCCGCCCTACGACGTGATCGATGCGGCGGAGCAGGCGTCGCTCGAGGCCCGCGACCCGTTCAACGTGGTCCGGTTGACGCTCCCGAGGGACGAGGAGGGGCCGGACAGCCGCTATCGCCTCGCCGGCCACCGGCTCGACGCCTGGCGCCGCGACGGAATCCTGCAAGCGGACCCGGAGCCGGCGCTCTATGTGTATGAGCAGCAGGCGGACGGCCACGTCCAGCGCGGAATCCTGGGAGCGCTGGGCCTTACCCCGGCCGAGGACGGCATCGTCCTCCCGCACGAGAACACGATGGCCGGTCCCGTAGCCGACCGGCTGGCGCTCATGACCGCGGTCGAAGCGGACCTGGAGCCGATCTTCCTCGTCTACGACGGCGGCGGGGCCGCCAGCCAGCTGGTTGCCGGTATCGAATCGACACCACCACTTGTCGACATGACGACTCCGGGAGGTGTCGGGCATCGTCTGTGGGCCGTGACAGACCCGACGACGCTGGCAGCCGTTGCCGAGGACCTGCATGCCCGCAAGGCGGTCATCGCCGACGGTCACCATCGATATGCGACGTTCCTGCGCTATCAGGCCGACCGGCACGCGGCCGGCGATGGAGCCGGACCGTGGGACCTGGGCCTCGCGTTCCTTGTTGACGGCTCCGCGTTCGGCCCGCAGGTGCATCCCATCCACCGTGTGGTGCCGGGGCTCGCTCCCGAGGACGCCGCAGTGCGGGCAGGCGCAGGCTTCCGCGTGCAGGAAGTCACCGGCGGCGTCGAGGACGCAATGGACGGGTTGGCCAAGGCTGGGGTCGACGGCACAGCGTTCGTCGTCACCGATGGGGACCGGTCCTGGCTGCTGACCGATCCCGACGCAGCGCAGCTGGAGGCGGCGTTGCCGACGGATCGCTCAGATGCCTGGCGCTCGCTCGACGTGACGGTCGCGCACCTGTTCCTCATTCGAGTGCTGTGGACGCTCGAGGACAGGGAGGACGTCGTCGACTTCAAGCACGACGTGCCGGCCGCCCTCGAAGCCGCGCGTCAGACCGGCGGGGTCGCGTTGCTGCTCAACCCGACGCCGGTGGCCGATGTCGCGGCGGTCGCGGCCGCGGGCGACCGGATGCCGCGCAAGTCGACGCTGTTCGTGCCCAAGCCCGCGACCGGGTTGGTCATGCGGGCCTTCGCCGACGACTAGCCGGCGACGAGAGTCGCCGGGCGCGCTCGACCTCAACGACCATGAAGGGTCGCGAGCCGGCGCCGACGCGGTAGAACCGCCGCCGGATGGCGCCACTGACCTCGACGAGGTCACCGGTCTGCCAGGCGGCGAGACTGCGACGCAGGCGAGCGGCGTGCGCGGTGCACTCGAAGGAGTCACGACCGGTCCCGACCTCTGGATCGCGGACAACGTCGAGCCGGAACGTGACGATGACCCGGCCGTCGGCCAGGGTGCGCTCCTCGGGTGGTGCCGTCACCTCCCCGACGAGGACGACTTCGTTGCGGTGCTCTGGCGCGGTGGTCTCTGTCATGGCGAACCCTCCCTGGTATGTGCGAAGGGTGCCCGGCGCGCCGACGTGGGCGGGGCCGTCGTACGAGGAATGTGGACGAGCGTCGAGGGGTCGCGGCGCTGTGGATGGTCCGTCAATCGGGAGGGAGTGACGCCGCACGGTCGGCGGCGTCGGTCTCGGCGTCGTCATCGACTGCCGCGACCGAGTCGAACCAGCGGCGGGCTTCGTCGACCCGGTCGGCGGCGAGGAGGGCTTCGGCGTAGGCGTACCAGAGTCGCGCCGTCCACGGCTGCAGGCGGTCACTGTCGAGGGCGTGACCTTGCAGGCCGACGACAGCCGCCTCGTTCTCGCCGCGGTCGCGACGGGCGCCGGAGACCACGATGGCGAGCTCGACCCGCGCGGCCGGGTCCAGCTTGGCGACGTCAGGGTCCTTGGCGAAGGCCAGCGCGCGTTCGGGGCGGCCGAGGCCGCGCTCCGCGTCCGCCAGGATCGGCAGGTGCGACGGGTCGCCCGTCATACGGCGGACGGCACGCAGCTCGGCGATCGCGGCGGCGAACTCGCCGGTCCGGTAGGCGGTGATGCCGGCGGCCTCGCGGACGATGGCAAGCCGCGGGGCCAGCGACCGGGCGTACCAGGCATGGGCGTGTGCCGCAGCCGGATCATCGTCAAGGAGGAGCCCGGCTGCGAGGAGGTGGCTGGTGACCCGCTCGGCAAGCGAGGTCGGCAGGCTCCGCAGCTCTGCCCGGGCGTCGCGATCGAGCTCAGCCGGCGGAAGGTCCTCGGGCAGCGGGGGCTCGGCCGGTCTGGGCCGGCGGTCGTCGTGCGGGCCGGCCGGCCGCTGCCTGGTGGCGCCCCGATCCGTCGGCGGACGTCCCGCGCCCTCGCGACGGTCCCGAGCGCGGTCCGGCGCGGGTCGGTCGCGGCCCGCCGGGTTGCTGCGACCGGGCTGGCCGGCTGCGCCGGATCGGCCGGGTCGACGCTCGGGCGGTGGCACGCTCTGCTCCTCCTGCGATGGCTGAACTGGGCGGGAAACGACGAAAGGCCTCCCGAACCCGGGAGGCCTTTCGTTGAAGATGTCCGGCGGCGTCCTACTCTCCCACCCCGTCCCCAGGGCAGTACCATCGGCGCTGAAGGGCTTAGCTTCCGGGTTCGGAATGGGACCGGGCGTTTCCCCTTCGCTATTGTGCCGCCGAAACTCTATGGAGTTGTGGCCTCACCTTCGTTCGAAGGCAACCGACCGCATCTCGGGAACCGCACAGTGGACGCGTAGCTTCTTTGTGGTCAAGCCCTCGGCCTATTAGTACCGGTCAGCTCCATGCGTTGCCGCACTTCCACTTCCGGCCTATCAACCCGCTGGTCTGGCGGGGGCCTTACCAGGTTGACCCTGTGGGAGACCTCATCTTGAAGCGAGCTTCCCGCTTAGATGCTTTCAGCGGTTATCCCTTCCGAACGTAGCCAACCAGCAGTGCACTTGGCAGTACAACTGGCACACCAGAGGTTCGTCCGTCCCGGTCCTCTCGTACTAGGGACAGCCCTTCTCAAGTCTCCTGCGCGCGCGGCGGATAGGGACCGAACTGTCTCACGACGTTCTAAACCCAGCTCGCGT
>JAVEEH010000067.1 GCA_030840545.1 Frankiaceae bacterium
AACCGGGCCCGGAAACAAGTTCCAGGCCCGGTTGCTGTGACGAATCTGACAGCTACGCGCGGTTACGCAATCGCTACAGCCATGCCTTCAGGGTTGCCGCCGCGTCGGACTTGCGGAGCTCCTTGAGCGTGTCCCGCTCGATCTGGCGGATCCGCTCGCGGGTGAGGCCGAGCTCCTTGCCGACCTCGTCGAGCGTGCGGGCCCGGCCGTCGTCCAGCCCGAACCGCATCCGCATGACCGCAGCCGAGCGATCCGGCAGCGTGCCGAGCACCGAGCGCAGCCGGTCCTGCAGCAGGCCGAAGTCGACGACATCAGCGGCGACCGGGGCGTCGGCGTCCTCGATGAACTCACCGAAGGTCGCCGTGCCGTCGTCACCGACCGGAGTCTCGAGCGACAGCGTCTCGCGCCCGTAGCCGAGGATCTCCTCGACCCGCTCCGCCGTGAGCTCGAGCACTGCGCCGAGCTCGGCGAAGGTCGGCTCGCGGCCCAGCTCGGTCGCGAGGTCGCGCTTGACCCGCAGCGCCTTGTTGATCTGCTCGACCATGTGCACCGGCACCCGGATGGTGCGGCCCTGGTCGGCGATCGCCCGCTGCAGCGCCTGGCGGATCCACCAGGTCGCGTAGGTCGAGAACTTGTAGCCCTTGGTGTAGTCGAACTTCTCGACCGCACGCACCAGGCCGATGTTGCCCTCCTGGATGAGGTCGAGCAGCGTCAGGCCCTTGCCCTGGTAACGCTTGGCCAGGGAGACGACGAGCCGGAGGTTGGCCTCAAGGAGGTGGTTGCGCGCCCGCGTGCCGTCGGCGGCGATCGCCTCGAGGTCCTTGCGCATGCGTGGCTTGATCTTCGCGGCTTCGCCGGCGTCGATCTGGCGGAGCTTCTCCGCGGCGAACAGGCCGGCCTCGATGCGCTTGGCGAGGTCGACCTCCTGCTCGGCGGTCAGCAGCGCGACTCGGCCGATGTCGGTCAGGTAGACCCGCACGAGGTCGGTGGTCGGGACCTCGTGGTCCCAGGTGTCGACGACGTCGTCCTCATCGATCGCGGTGGCGCTCACCGTCGGCGTGGTGCCGGGGGCGTCCGCTCCGATGGTGATCCCGCGCTCGCTGATCAGCCGCAGGACCTTCTTCGCGTCCGCGGGGCCGACACCGGCCTCGTCGAGGGCGCGACGCACCTGCCCAAAGGTGATCTGACCCTGCTCTGTCGCAGCATCGAGGAGGTCCTCGATGGAACGCGGCAGGCCGGCGTCACCGTTGGCGCGGGCGATGGTGGCAGTGCTCATGGCAGTTCAAGCCCCCCAAGGGCCTCGTTGGGATTCACGGATTTCACTTTCCTACTGGTACGACGTCGGACACGGCGGCGAGGTTGACCGGCCAGTAGGTCCAACGCGCGTGCCGCCGCGAATTGTTCCGCGGCGCGACCCACCATGATGCCTCATCCGGTGACGTCTGTCACGCTCGGGGTGCCGCATGGGGACAGCAAAGAACAAGAACCTGAAAATTCCCTGGGCTTGCGCGGTCAAGCGGCGGAGGCGGCCCCAGGGCTGAGCGCCCAGTTCTGTGTCAGCATCCGGTCATGGCACTTCAGCTCGCGCAGAACCCTGAAGCAGACGCCCTCATCACTGACAGCCCGCTGGCGCTGCTCATCGGGATGGTCCTCGACCAGCAGATCCCGCTCGAATGGGCCTTCACCGGGCCGTTGACGCTCACCCGGCGGCTCGGCCGGGACCTCGACGCGGCCGACCTGGCCGCGCGCGACCCGGAGGAGCTGGCCAAGGCGTTCGCCACCCCGCCTGCCCTGCACCGGTTCCCGGCGTCGATGGCCGGCCGGGTGCAGGAGATGTGCCGGCTGCTGGTGGCCGACTACGGCGGGGACGCCGCCCAGGTCTGGACCGGCGCCGCAGATGGGGCCGACCTGCTCAAGCGGCTGGAAGGCCTGCCGGGCTTCGGCAGGCAGAAGGCGAAGATCTTCCTTGCGCTGCTCGGCAAGCAGTTCGGCGTACGGCCCAGGGGCTGGCGGGAGGCGGCGGGGGAGTTCGGCGCGGACGGGTCCCACAAGTCGATCGCCGACATCACCGATGCGGCCAGCCTGGCCCAGGTGCGGGAGTTCAAGAAGGCCATGAAGGCCGAGGCGAAGGCAGCCGGGGCGCAGAAGGCGCCGGCCAAGAAGACGGCGAAGCGGGCTCAGGCTCGAAAGGCCACCGCCACGCGCGGGTGACGGCTCAGGTGAGGTCGATGACGCCGGCGTCGTGGTCGACGCGGTCGGCGTCGGGATCGTCGAACCAGCGCCCGCCGTCGCCGAGGTAGCGGAAGCGCAGGGTGCTGCCCGCTGGGGCGGTCACCGACACCGACCGGGTGCCGTTCGCGCGCTTGGCGAGCACGTGCGTGCCCGGGGTCCAGGCGTTGAAGTCGCCGACCACGGAGACGGGTCCGGCGGGGTTGTCCTGGGGCAGCGCGAAGGTCACCTTGACCTCGTTGGACTTCACGACACGACTGCGGCGGATCACGGTTGGCTCCTCGGGATGACGTCGTCGGCGCCGAGCCTGCCGCATTTTCCCGTCTTCGACCCGTCTGCCCGGGAAAGGTAAGCCAGTCCTGACGGTGCCGCCACTGCCGACGTCAGCGCGGGCCGATGTAGAGCGACTGGGCGCCCAGGCCCACCAGCCGGGTGCGATCGAACAGGCGTGAGCTGGCCAGGCCGAACCCGTTGGGGTCGACCCGGGTCTGGGCGTCGAGGCAGATCCACTCGCCGGCCGGCTGGGCTGCGAGGTGGACGGTGAGGTCGGGGTTGATGAAGAACCAGCCGCCCATCGGGAGGACGTTGGACGCGCCGTTGCCCGAGTCGGCGATGGCCATCACGCGCTGCAGGCCGGTCGGCTCCTCGCCGGGCACGAGCGGGAAGCGCATCCGTCCCCACAGCGTCGCCGGCCCGGGCGTGGCCCAGTCTCCGCTTGCCTGCCGCCACTCCATCGCGTTGAGATAGCCGCCGGTCCAGCCCTCGGGCAGGACGGCAGCGTGGTCGGGGAAGGGGGGCACCGGCGCGGTCAGCAGCTCATCGTGGGCGGCCGGGAGCTCGGGCAGTGCCAGCTCGGCGAGCCGGATCCGCCAGGCGGTTGCGCGGATTGCGGTCCGTCCGTCGCCCTCGAGCTCCGCGCTCAGCAGCTCAACGCTGCGGCCGCTGCGCAGCACCGTGGTCCGCAGCGTCAGCTCGGCCACCGGGACGGGACCCAGGATGTCGATGCTCAGCCGGGTCACGATCCCGGGCCACGAGGTCGGCTCCTGCTCAATCGCGCGGGCAAGCAGGGCGGACGGCGGGCCCGCGTGCTGCAGGCGGGGATCCCACGGCCCGCCGGTGTGCTCGGGGGCCGCGAAACGCCCGGCACCGAGCGGCAGGTAGAAGGCGTCGGTCACGGCGGCGCAATCTACCCTCGCGGAGTGACCGGGCTGGAGGGTGTCGCGGTTGTCGCGGCCGGGTTCGCCGCCGGCACGATCAACACGATCGTCGGGTCCGGCTCACTGATCACCTTCCCCACGCTGCTGGCCGTCGGCTATCCGGCCGTGCTGGCCAACGTCAGCAACACGATCGGGCTGGTGCCGGGGTCGGTGTCCGGGGCGGTCGGCTATCGCCGCGAGCTGGCCGGGCAGCGGCGCCGGGTC
>JAVEEH010000111.1 GCA_030840545.1 Frankiaceae bacterium
TGACCGTCAACTCCCTCGGGCTCACGTTCCTGGCGCCGACGATCATGGTCATCGGCACCGACGAGCAGAAGCGCGACATCATCAAGCCGCTGCTGCACAACGAGGTCATCTGGTGCCAGGGCTTCTCGGAGCCCAACGCCGGCAGCGACCTCGCGGCCCTGCAGTGCCGGGCCGAAGCCGACGGTGACGAGTACGTCATCAACGGTCAGAAGATCTGGACGTCCAACGCGCTGCACGCGGACAAGATGTTCGGGTTGTTCCGCACCAGCAACGAGGGCAAGAAGCACCGCGGCATCACGATGCTGATCGTCGATCTGCGCAACCCCGACGGCAGCTTCGCTCCCGGCGTCGAGATCCGCCCGCTCAAGCAGATGAGCGGCGCCAGCGACTTCGGCGAGGTCTTCTTCACCGACGTTCGCGTCCCGAAGACCAACGTCATCGGCCAGGAAGGCGGCGGCTGGGACGTGGCGATGCTGCTGCTGTCCTTCGAGCGCGGCGCATCAGCGCTCCCGCAGTACGCCGCGTTCCGTCGCGAGGTCGACGACATCGTCGAGCTCGCCAAGTCACTCGGCCGCGACGGCGACCCGTTGCTGCGGCAGAAGATCGCCAGCTCCGTCGTCGAGCTCGAGTGCCTGCGCTACCACTCGCTCAACGTGCTGACCCAGGTCGAGCAGGGCAAGGAGCTCGGTGCCGCGTCGAGCATGACGAAGCTCCAGTGGAGCGAGACCCACCAGGACATCGGCGAGTTGTTCACCGACGTCGCCGGGGTCGGCCACCAAGTGGCCGGCGACGGCCTCGACGCCGAAGACCTCCAGGCCTCGTTCCTGTGGTCACGATCGGAGACCATCTGGGGCGGCAGCTCCCAGGTCCAGCGCAACATCGTCGCCGAGCTCGTGCTCGGTCTCCCGCGGTAGGACGGAAACATGTTCTTCTCATTGACTGACGAGCAGCGCGCGCTGCAGGCGACGGTTCGTGACTTCCTGGTCGACCGTTTCCCGCTGACCTCCGTCCGCGCGGTCTACGACGACGAGGACGGCGACGGCGATCCGGCCGAGCTCTGGAAGTCGATCGGCGAGCAAGGCTGGCTCGCCGTGCTCGTGCCCGAAGAGCACGACGGGCACGGCCTCGGACTGCTCGACGCCGCCGTTCTGGCCCGCTGCTGGGGCGAGGGCTGCGTGCCCGGCCCGTTCCTGCCGACATTGATCGCCGCCGAGGCGATCCGGCTCGGCGGCACTCCGGAGCAGCAGGCCGAGTGGCTGCCCCGGGTCGCGGGCGCGGACGTCAGGCTCACGCTCGCAGCCGGCGGCCGGATGACCGTCAACGAGGGCAAGCTCAACGGGACCGTCAACCACGTCGAATACGCCCACGTCGCCGACCGGCTCGTGGTCGCCGCCGACGCCGGTTCGCTGTGGCTCCTCGACCCCTCGAGCCCCGGCGTGACGATCACCGTCAACGACACGCTCGACCGGTCGACCCGGCTGGCGACGGTGCGCCTCGACGGCGTGCCCGCCGAGCAGCTTGCCCGGCCGGTGCTGCCGGAGGTCCTCGACCGGGCCGCCGTGCTCGTCGCCAACGACCTCGCCGGCATCGCCCGGGTGGCGCTGTCGCGCACGGTCGACTACGACAAGACCCGCGAACAGTTCGGTAAGCCGGTCGGCTCGTTCCAGGCCCTCAAGCACTTGTTGGCCGACCTGCACATCGCGACGACGATGGCCGAGCACGCCGGCTGGTACGCCGCCCACGCGATCGACGCCCAGCTCCCCGACGCAGCACTGGCCGTGTCCGTGGCCAAGGCCAAAGCAAGCGACGCCGCACGCGACGTGACCGCGGCGATGATCCAGCTGCACGGCGGCATCGGCTACACCTGGGAGCACGACGCGCACCTGTTCTTCAAGCGGGCGAAGCGACTGGAATACACCTACGGCGACGCAGCGACGCATCGCGAGCGCATCGCACGACTGGTCGTCGATGGCAGCTGAGCCGGTCTCCACGCCGTTCGCGCCGCCGGGACTGCCCCGGTCCCTGGCCTACCCGGAAGTGCCGGTCGGCGCGATCCTGCTCGGTGCCGGCCGGCGCTGGCCCGACCGGGTCGGCTGGATCGACCCCGTGGCCGACGGGACGGACCGCCGGCTCACGTTCGGTGCCGCGGCCCGGCGAGCCGCGCAGTTCGCCCACGCACTCGCCGAGCACGGCATCGGCCGGGGTGACGTCGTCGCCGTACACGCCCCCAACTGCATCGAATACCCCGTCGTCTACTACGGGATCCTCCTGGCCGGGGCCACCTTCTCCCCCACCAACCCGCTGCTCCCACCCGACGACCTCGCGTTCCAGCTGACCGACTGCGCCGCCAAGGCGGTGGTGACATGGGGCCTGGCCGCACCGTCGATCGCAGCCGTGCGTGACCGCATCCCGGCCGGCCTCGTCGTCGGCATCGGCACCGATGCCACCGGCACCGCCGATGCGGTCGACGTCGAGCTCGAAGCGTTCCTGCACGGCCGGCCCACCGACCCGCCCGAGGTCCCCGTCGACATCTACACCGACCTCGCTCATCTCGCCTACACCGGCGGCACCACCGGACGTTCGAAAGGTGTCGCGATCCCGCATCGCAACGTCGTCGTCAACTCGCTCCAGTACGCCTGCTGGGGTTCCGGCTCCCTGCCGCGCGTCGACAGCGACGGCGGACTCGTCCTCGACCAGGTCGGCGACAGCGGCGAGTGGCCGGCCCGGGTCGGCACCGGCATCGCGGTCAACCTCACCCCGTGGTTTCACGCAATGGGGACCATCGGTGGCCTCAACATCGCGATCCTCGCCGGCACGACCATGGTGCTGCACCTGCGCTTCGATCCCGGCCGCTATCTCGAAGACGCCGAGAGGTTCCAGGTCACGGGCATGGGTGGCGCGCCGCCGATCTATGTCGCGCTCCTGCAACACCCCGACATCGACAAGCGCGACCTGTCCAGCGTCCGCGGCATCTCCTCCGGGGCCGCACCGCTGCCGGTCGAGGTGCTCGAGGCACTCAACAAGCGGTTCCCGGACGCCGTTATCGGCGAGGGCTACGGCCTCACCGAGGTGACGATGGGCGCGACGTCCAACCCGTCGTGGCGATCCGGCCGGCGGAAGGTCGGCACCGTTGGCGTGCCCGTCTTCGACACCGAGATCAAACTGATCGACGGCGAGGTCTGCATTCGCGGCCCGCAAGTCATGCGCGGTTACCACAACCGCCCGGACGCGACGAGCGAAGTGCTCGAGGGCGGCTGGCTGCGGACGGGCGACATCGGGTCCATCGACGACGACGGCTACCTGACCATCGTCGACCGCAAGAAGGACATGCTCATCTACAAGGGCTACAACGTCTATCCGCGCGACCTCGAAGA
>JAVEEH010000169.1 GCA_030840545.1 Frankiaceae bacterium
TACCCCTCGGCGTCCACCTGGATCTGCAACTGTGGCAAACGTCTCGCTGCCGGGCCGAAGATCACGTTGGCGTCATTGGCCATGTCGAACGTCGACTGGTGGCACGGGCAGAGCAGGTGGTGGGTCTGCTGCTCATAGAGGCTGATCGGGCAGCCTGCGTGGGAGCAGATCTTGGAGTAGGCGACGTGGTTGTCGATGCCCCAGGCGGTCTCTTTCTTCGACCGGATCTCGCCTGGCCCGAACCGGATGAGGATGGTGGGCGCGAGGTCGAGCTTCTCCACGGTCTCGAAGCCCTCCGGCATCACCGTCGCGATGCCGCCGATCTCGATGTCACCGAGCTTGATCGGCAGCCGCGTCTCGACGTCGACGAGCCGGTCGCCGGCTTTCCAGCCGGTGTGGCGCAGCGCCGAGCCGGGGAGCGGGCCGAGGTCGCGCAGCATCAGCACCGCCGGCAGAGGCAGCAATGCGGCGGCGCCGAGCAGGGTGCGGCGGAGCAGCTTGCGAGAGCCGAGCTGCATGTCCTGAGCGCCTTGGAGGAAGATCTCCTCGGCCTCGAGCTCCTCTTCCTCGGGGGAGTGGAACTCGTGCCGCTCCTGGATGGCCTTCTCGTGCGGCAGCAGCTGCTTGGCCCAGACGATGAGACCGGCGCCGAGCCCGAGCAGCGACAGCGTGAACGCACCGCCGATGGCGAAGTTCATCGTCCGGCCGAGGTGCGCCTTCGGGTCGATGGTGACGAAGGCGACGCAGAAGGCGATCACGCCGACGATCACGAGGCCGAAGAGCAGCGCCGCCAGCCGCTCGCCGAACTTGTCCTCGCGCGGGTCGATCGTCGCGGGTTCCTTCGCGATGACGACGTCGTCCACGACGACGACCTGTGCCGGCTTGCGGCCGACCTTGCGGTTCGGGCGCGTGACCTCCGGCTCGACCGGTTCGTTTGGGTCGTCGCTCATGCTCGGGCGCCGATCCACATGGTGACGATGACGAGAATGCCGATGCCCGCGAGCCATCCGACGACTGTCTCCGAGACGGGCCCGACCCGGCCGAGACCTGCCCCGCCCGGGTCAGCCTGGGTCTTGAGCACCCGGATGTACTTGACGATCGCGAGCTTCTGGTCGGGCGTGATCTGGCGGTCGCCGAAGACCGGCATGTTCTCCGGTCCGGTGATCATCGCCTCGTAGATCTGCGTGGGCGTCGCTCGCGACAGCGAGGGCGCGTACTTGCCGTAGGTGAGGTCACCACCGGACCCGGCGAAGTTGTGACACTGCGCGCAGTTGGTGCGGAACAGCGCGCCGCCGTAGGCCGTGTCGGCCTTCTGCCAGTCGGCCGTGCTGAACTGCGGGATCGGCGGCCCCCCGCCGAGCGACGCGACGTAGGCGGCGACGTCGAGGATCTGCTGGTTGGTGAATGCTGGCCGCTTGCGCGGCGCCTCCGCGCCGTGCTGCTGCAGCGGCATCCGGCCGGTGCCCATCTGGAAGTCCACCGCGGCCGCGCCGACCCCGACGAGGCTCGGCGCCCGCTTGCCGCCCTCGCCGTTGAACCCGTGGCAGCTCGAGCAGCCCTGGTTGTAAAGCGTGTGCCCGCGCTGCACGGCCGGGTCGGCGCTCGTGGACGCCTGTCCCTTAGGAGCGAGCGCGGCGTAGAGCATGCCCAACAGGCCGAGCGCGACGGCGACGACGGCCGCGCTGGCCAGCTGTCGGCGGCGGCTCACCAGCCGGCCTGCAACGGTCGAGGGGGTCACGGGTGATCTCTCGCTTAGCGGATGAGGTAGATGATCGTGAACAGGCCGATCCAGACGATGTCGACGAAGTGCCAGTAGTACGACACCACGATCGCCGCCGTCGCCTGGCCCGGTGTGAACGGGCCGAACGTACTTCGTACGAGCAAGAAGATGAATGCGATGAGCCCGCCCAAGACGTGCAGGCCGTGGAAACCCGTCGTTATGTAGTAGACGGACCCGTAGCCGTGGCTGGCGAGCGAGAAGTCGTTGTGCACGAAGTACTCGAACGACTGGCCGCCGATGAACACGGCGCCCATGAAGAACGTGACGATGAACCAGTAGCGCAGCCCGGCGACGTCGCCGCGCTCAGCCGCGAACACGCCGAGCTGGCAGGTCACGCTGGAGAGCACCAGGATGATCGTGAACGGCGCCGCGGTCTTGAGGTCGAGGACGACACCCTTGGCCGGCCAGTTGGGCTGGTTGACCGAGCGGACCGTGAAGTACATCGCGAACAGTGCCGCGAAGAACATCAGCTCGCTGGAGAGCCAGACGATCGTGCCGACGCTGACGATGTTGGGCCTGGTCAGCGAGCCGTGGGACGGCACCTTCTCCAGGGCGGTAGCGGAGGCCACGGCGGAGATTCTTGCAGGGACCGCTCGCCCGCGCCGCTCGACCCCCCGGGGCTAGCCTCACAATGTGGCGCCGCTCCCCATGTCCGGCTATGACGGGCCGCCGCCGCTCACCCCGTCCAGCGCCTGGGGCGCCTGGCTCGTCAGCCCCGTGATGCTGGTGGTGCTGCTGGTGCTGGCCGGCGGCTACCTCTGGGCGAGCAACCGGCTGCGCCGCCGGGGCGACGCCTGGCCCATCGGCCGGGACGTCGCATTCGTGGGGGGTGGGCTCGGGCTCATCGCGCTCGCCACGATGTGGTGGCCCGGCGTCTACGACGACACCCTGTTCTGGGCCCACATGGTTCAGCACATGGCCTTGTCCATGGTCGCGCCGATCTTCCTGGCCCTCGGAGCGCCCGTCACGTTGCTGCTGCGGACGCTGCCCGCCGGGCCGCGCCGGCGCCTGGCTGCCGTCCTACGCAGCCTGCCGGCCAAGCTGCTGATCAACCCCCTGACCGGCTTCGCCCTGCTGTTCGGTACGCCGTTCGTGCTGTATTTCACCGGCCTCTACGGGGCCTCGCTGCGTGACAACCTGCTCCACCAGCTCCTGCACGTGCACTTCGTCTTCGCCGGCTGCGTCTTCTTCTGGCCCCTGATCGGCATCGACCCCGTGCCGGGCCGGCTCGCCCACCCGCTGCGGATGCTGCTGCTGTTCGTGACGCTGCCCGCGCACGCCTGGCTCGGCATCTCGATCATGAGCGCCAAGACCGTCCTGGCGGGTGACTACTACCGCCAGCTCGCCCGCCCCTGGGGCCCGTCGCTGCTGCACGACCAGGCGATCGGCGGCGGCCTCCTGTGGTCGACCGGGGACCTCGTCGGCCTGCTGGTCCTGGCGGCGCTGTTCGTCCAGTGGTCCCGAGCCGACCAGCGCGAGGCGGTCCGGACCGACCGGCAGTTCGACCGGGCCGGCCGGGTCGCGGTCCAGCGCGAGCAGTCCGACGACAGCGCGTGGGCGGCGTACAACGCCCATCTTGCCGCGCTCGCCCAGAACGAGTCGGCCGACTAGCTCCGGACCAGACGGCGACCGGCGAGCGCGGTGGCGACGATGGCGCCGGTGCCGGCGGCGAGGGCGGTGCGGTGCATCGACGCCCACGACCACGGGTCACGCGCATGCGCCTTGTCGTCGAACATGCCGTGGGCACCGACGTCGCGGTCGTCGTCCTTCGGTTCGCGGACGTTGGACCCATGGCGCGGGCCGTCCCGGTCGGACAGCTGGCCCTTGACGCCGGTCTTGCCGAGATACCAGTCGATGAACGCTGGAGCCACCCGGTTGCCGAGGATCGTGTAGGCCGTCGAGGCGCCGACCCACATGTTGCGGCGCGGATGCTCGGCGACGAACCGTACGGCGCGGGCCGGCACCTCGGGCTGGAAGATCGGAGGCACCGGCATCGGGTGCTGCTCAAAGGCGTTGTCGTTCCAGTCGAACTGGGGTGTGTTGACACCCGGCAGCTGCACCATGCAGACCTTCACATTGCTGCGCTCGTGCTTGAGCTCGGTGATGACCGACTCGGTGAAGCCCTTCATGGCGTGCTTCGCCCCGCAGTAGGCCGACTGCAGCGGGATGCCGCGGAAAGCCAACGCGGACCCGACCTGGACGACCACGCCCTGGTTGCGCGGACGCATCCGCGCCAAGGCAGCGCGGGTGCCGTTGACCTGGCTGAAGTAGGTGGCGTCGGTGATGCGGCGGTAGGTCTCGTCATCGGTGTCCCAGAAGAAGCGGAGCGCGCCGACGAAGGCGACGTTGACCCACACGTCGATGGGCCCGAGATCCCGCTCGACCTGCTCGGCGGCTGCCTCGACCTCGTCGAGCGACGCAGCGTCGGCGCGGATGCCGACCGCTCGACCGCCGGCGTTCTCGACGTCCTTGACGGCCCCGTCGACCCCGGCCTGGCCGCGGGCCAGCACCGCCACGTCGTAGCCGTGGGCGGCGAACTCGCGCACGATGGCGCGCCCGACCCCGGCCGAGCCACCTGACACGACGACAACTTTTCGCTCTGTCATGGGGTGGGGCCTACCCCGTCGGCCAGCCAGGCATGACCGCGGGAGACATTCCGCCCGCTAGGCTTTTGGTCATGGCCGAGGCTCTGTCGACCGAGGTGGACCATCGCCGCGTCACGCTGCTGGTCTACTCGAGCACCGAGAGCGTTCGCGCGAAGGTGCGCTCCTCGCTCGGTCGGCATCCGGCGCCGGACCTCGAGCTGGAGATCGTCGAGGCGACGACCGGCGAAGAGGTCATCGCCCGCTGCGACGCAGGTGGGCTCGACCTGGTCGTCCTCGACGGTGAAGCGGTGCCGACGGGCGGTCTCGGGCTGGCGCGCCAGCTGAAAGACGAGATCGACGACGGACCGCCGGTGCTCGTCATCATCGGGCGCCGTGACGATGCGTGGCTGGCGACCTGGTCACGGGCCGACGGAGTCACGGCCCACCCCATCGACGCGCTGCAGATCACTGACGCGGTGCTCGCGCTGCTGACCCGCACGCCCGGCGCCGTCGTGCCCGGGCACTGAGACGGACGTCGCGCTCATGGACGTCGGCGCATGGTGCGGTCACTGCGGCGAGTCGTTCCGGTTGGCCGAGCTCGTCGACGACGGGTTCAGCGGCCGGTGCCCGCGCTGCGGCTGCGACCTCGCGCCGGGATACGGGCCGGTGGCGTCCGGCGCAGTGCACGAAGTGCTGGCGGCGGCGACCGCGCTCGAGAGTGCGGCGGCCCGGTTGCACGACGTGGCGCCCCGGCTGCACATCGACGCGCGCAAGCTCAACGCCGACCTGGCCGACGCGCTGGGGGAGTGAGTGCCGACCTGGCCGGACGTGCTGTCCGCTCTGCTGCGCCGTGAGTCGCTGTCCGCCGACGACACCGCGTGGGCGATGGACGAGATCATGGCCGGCGAGGCGACGCCCGC
>JAVEEH010000219.1 GCA_030840545.1 Frankiaceae bacterium
GGCGCGCAGATGACGACGAAGTCGTCGCCGCCGACGTGGCCGGTGAACGGCTGCGGGACTCCGACCTCGGCTGCTGCCGCCTTCAACGCCGACGCGAGCAGCGTGATCACGTCGTCGCCGCGAAGCCAGCCGTAGCGGTCGTTGAATGCCTTGAAGTTGTCGAGGTCGACGTGGCAGACCGCGAAGTGCTGGTCACCGGCGGCGCGGGAGGCGATCTCTTCGTTGATGCGGTGGTTGCCCGGCAAGCCCGTTAACGGTGAGACCGCCCGCATCTCCGCGTTGCGGCGAAGTGTGGAGCGCACCCGCGCGATGAGCTCGAGGGTGTCGAAGGGCTTGATGATGTAGTCGTCCGCACCGGCGGTGAGACCGACGACCTTGTCGGCCGACAGGCTCTTTGCGGTGAGCATGATGACCGGCAGGCTTGCCGTCAGCGGGTCGGACCGGAGCCGACGGCACAGCTCGACCCCGTCGAGTCGAGGCATCATCACGTCGAGCAAGGCAAGGTCGGGCACCGCATCGTTGATGACCTCGAGCGCCTCCTGGCCGTCGTGCGCAACGGTCACGTCGAAGCCTTCGAGTCGGAGGTTGACCTCGATGAAGCGCGCGATGTCGATGTCGTCGTCAACGACGAGGACAGTGCTCACGCTTGACCGCCGGTGGTCCACCAGGCACTGGCGCTGACGTCTTCCGCGCGGCTCCGGAGCCGGCGTACGACGGCGGCCGGGTCGTCCCCGCGGTAGACGGCAGAGCCGGCGACGAACACATCCGCGCCGGCGTCCGCACACTGCCCGATCGTGTCCTCGTCGACACCGCCGTCGACCTGGACCCAGACGGCGTGCGCACCGTCGCGAACGAGCTGACGTGCCCGTCGCACCTTCGGGAGGACAACGTCGAGGAAAGGTTGGCCACCGAAGCCCGGCTCGACCGTCATGACGAGCAGCATGTCGATCTCGGGCAGCAGTTCGGCGTAGGGCTCGACCGGCGTGGCCGGCTTGAGCGCCAGGCCGGCCCGGGCGCCCGCGGCTCGCAGGTTGCGGGCGAGCCGGATCGGCGCATCCGCGGCTTCGGCATGGAAGGTCACGTTGCGAGCGCCGGCCTCGGCGTAGCCCGTGGCCCACCGATCCGGGTCCTCGATCATCAGGTGACAGTCGATGGGGACCGAGGTGTGCTTCAACAGCGAGGCAACCACCGGCAGCCCCAACGTGAGGTTGGGCACGAAGTGGTTGTCCATGACGTCGACGTGCACCCAGTCGGCGTCTGCGATCGCGCCGATCTCGTCCGCGAGCCGACCGAAGTCAGCCGACAGGATGCTCGGCGCGATCTGCACTCCCACGCCGGTCCCTTCCGCATCCGCCTGACGGCGACCCGTTCTGTGAATCCTAGAGGGCCGTTCGGGAAGACGAGAGATCCGAACGGAGTAGCGCAACATACATGGCGTCGGTGCCGTGCCGGTGCGGCCAGAGGCGAATGTCGGGACCCGGGCCCAAAAGCGGCACTCCGGTCAACATCGGACGCGCGTCGATCCACTCCAGATCGCCGCGTTGCGTCATCACCCGGTCGACGACGTCGCGGGTCTCGGCGCGGTGCGGCGAGCAGGTCACGTAGGCGATCACACCGCCTGGGCGCGCGGCGTCAGCCGCGGCGTCCAGCAGCGCGACCTGGAGCCCCTGGAGACGGTCGACGTCGGTGGGCTGCCGGCGCCAGCGCACCTCCGGGCGCCGGCGCAATGAGCCGAGCCCGGTGCAGGGCGCGTCGAGCAGGATCCGGTCGAATGTCGCGGGTCGCCACGGGCCGCGGGTGCCATCGGCCACGAGCACGGACGCCGCAGCACCTCCCAGCGCGCCCGCGACGAGCCGAGCGCGGTGGGGCTGGAGATCGGCGGCCAGCAGCCGCGCGCCGGATGGCATCCCGCCGGCCAGCAGCACCGACTTGCCCCCAGGCCCGGCGCACATGTCGAGCCATCGATCGTCGGGTCCGCTCGGGCGGCAGCCGGTCACGGCGAGTGCGGCGAGCTGGCTGCCCTCGTCCTGCACCGCCGCGCGACCATCCCGGACAGCCGCCAGGGATGCCGGGTCGCCACCGTCCATCCGCACGGCATAGGGCGACCATGGACCCGGCGTCGCGTCCGGGCCGGCCTGCTCGAGGAGCTCTGCACGTGAGATCCGGCCGGGCCGGGCGACCAGGTGGGTGACCGGACGGTCCTCGGCCAGTGCGGCTTCGAGCTCGTCCAGATCACCGTCGAGGGTGTCGAGCATCGCCGCGGCGACCCACCGGGGATGTCCGCTCGCGAACGCCCGCCGTCCGATGTCGTCAGCGGGGGCGAGCTTCGCCACCCAGCCTGTCCAGTCAAGCGCGCCGACGCGACGCAGCACCGCGTTCACGAATCCCACGACGCGCTCCCCGCCGACCGCACGGGCGAGCTGCACGGTCGCATGCACCGCCGCGTGCGGCGGAACCCGCAGATGCAGCAGCTGATAGCTGCCGAGGCGGAGCACGGCGCGCACGGCCGGGTCGAGGTCCGGCAGCGGCCGGCTCGACACCGCTGCGACCACGTCGTCGAGCACGCCCTGCCAGCGCAGGGTGCCGTAGGTCAGCTCGGTGGCGAAGGCCGCGTCGCGGCCGTCCAGCCGCCGTTCGCGCAGCAGCCGGGGCAGCAGCAGGTTGGCAAAGGCCTCGTCCACCTCGACCGCGCGTACGACGTCGTAGGCCACCCGGCGGGCGGTGTCCTCGCCTGCCGGTGCGTTCATTCGAACCGTTCGCCGGCAGTGACCCGGGCGCCGCGGGCCCAGGCGGCAGCCGACATCGCCGTCTTGCCCTCCGGCCGGATCTCGCCGAGCTCGACGACCTCGCTGCCGGTGCCGACAACGACCTCGGCTGCTGCCCCGGTCCCCCGCACCTCGAGGACGCCGGCGGCCAACGACGGGTCACCTGCGACCGGCCGGACCGGGCCCAGCTTGAGCCGCTGACCGCGGAACGTCGTCCACGGCCCGGGGGCCGGCCAGCAAGCGCGGGTGAGCCGGTCCACCCGCAGTGCCGGCGCCGACCAGTCGATGCGGGCGTCTGCGACGGTGATCTTCGGTGCGAGCGAGACACCGTCGGCTGGTTGGGGTCGTGGCACGAGCGAGCCGTCC
>JAVEEH010000258.1 GCA_030840545.1 Frankiaceae bacterium
GAGGTCGGTCGCGAAGAAGACGCCTTCATGAGCGAAGCTCGATGACGTCCACTCTCGTCGCACCGCTTCGCCAGAGCGGTAGTTTCTTCGCGCTCTGCCTCGACACGATGGTCCAGCTGTTCCGCTCGATCATCCATCGTCGGTTCCAGTGGCGTGAAGCGATCGAACAAGCGTGGTTCCTCGCCAGCGTGACGATCCTTCCGACGGCGCTCGTCTCGATCCCGTTCGGTGCGGTCATCGCCCTGCAGATCGGCAACCTGTCGCGGCAGGTCGGCGCCCAGTCGTTCACGGGCTCGGCCGCCGTCCTGGCGATCATCCGGGAGGCCGCTCCGATCGTCTGCGCGCTGCTCATCTCCGGCGCCGGCGGCTCCGCCATCTGCGCTGACCTCGGCAGCCGCAAGATCCGTGACGAGATCGACGCCATGGAGGTGCTCGGCATCTCACCGATCGAGCGCCTGGTGGTTCCCCGGGTCATCGCCTCGATGATCGTGGCAGTGCTGCTCAACGGTCTCGTCTCGGTGGTCGGGGTGATCGGCGGCTACACGTTCAACGTGCTGCTCCAGCACGGCACGCCCGGGGCCTACATCGCGTCGTTCACCGCTCTCGCCCAGCTACCCGACCTGTGGGTCGGCGAGTTCAAGGCACTCATCTTCGGCGCCCTGGCCGCTTTGGTCGCGTCCTACAAGGGGCTCAACCCGAAGGGCGGCCCGAAGGGCGTCGGCGACGCCGTCAACCAGTCCGTGATCATCGCGTTCATGCTGCTGTTCCTCGTCAACTTCATCGTGACGACCATCTACTTCCAGGTCATCCCGCAGAAGGCGATCTGATGGCCGGCACCGTCTCCCTGCCGCGGCCCTTGCGCATCGTGCGCCGGCCGTTCGACTGGGCGCTGGACTCGCTCGAGGACATGGGCGAGCAGCTGTCCTTCTACGGGCATGCGCTCGGCTGGGTGTGGCGGGCTCTCATCTCCTACAAGAAGGAGGTGGCCCGGCTCGTCGCCGAGGTCTCGCTCGGCTCGGGCGCCCTCGCGGTCATCGGTGGATCGGTCGGCGTCATCGCGTTCATGACGTTCTTCACCGGCACCGAGGTCGGGCTCGAGGGCTACCAGGGACTCAACCAGATCGGCATCTCGGCGTTCGCCGGCTTCATCTCCGCCTACTTCAACACCCGCGAGATCGCCCCGCTGGTGGCCGGCCTGGCCCTGACGGCGACGGTCGGCGCGGGCTTCACAGCGCAGCTCGGCGCCATGCGCATCAGCGAAGAGATCGACGCGCTCGAGGTCATGGGCATTCCCTCGGTGCCTTACCTGGTGACCACCCGACTGATCGCCGGCCTGGTGGCCGTCATCCCGCTCTACGTCGTCGGGCTGTTCGCGTCCTACTTCGCCACGAAGTTCATCGTCGTTCAGTACTTCCACCAGTCCGGTGGCACCTACGACCACTACTTCCATCAGTTCCTGGTGCCCGTCGACGTCTTCTATTCGTTCCTCAAAGTGATCATCTTCTCTGTCGTGATCATGCTGATCCACTGCTACTACGGCTACTTCGCGCGCGGCGGGCCGGCCGGCGTGGGCGTCGCCGTGGGTCGCGCCGTCCGGACGTCGATCGTCGCCATCAACGTCATCGACCTCTTCCTCAGCCTCGCTCTCTGGGGCGCGAACACCACAGTGCGGATCGCGGGGTAGCGCGGTGGCCAGGAGCGAGCGCAAGACGCGGGTGAAGCGACGCCTTCAGGGCGTGGGCTTTCTCGTCGTCGTCGCGTTGCTGCTCGGGCTGACCATCGCCGTCTACAACAAGTCCCTGCCGTGGCAGTCCACCGACCAGGTGATCCTGGAGGCCGACCGGGCCGGCAACCAGCTCGTCGTGCCCGCCGACGTCAAGCTCGACGGAGTGCTGGTCGGGCGGGTCAGCGGAGTCTCGACCGCGGGGCAGAGCGCCCGCCTCACGTTGCAGATCGACAAGTCGCGGCTGCGTGAGATCCCCGAGAACGTCGTGGCGCGGATCCTGCCGAAGACGCTGTTCGGCGAGAAGTTCGTCCAGCTCGTCATCCCGGGCCAACCCTCGGCGCAGCATCTGCAGGCCGGCGCGGTGATCACCCAGGACCGGTCGACGACGGCCATCGAGCTGCAGACCGTGTTCAACGACTTCGTCCCGTTGCTGCGCACACTCAACCCCGCACAGCTGTCGGTGACGTTGTCCAACCTCGCGAGCGCCGTGCGCAACCGAGGCGACGCGCTCGGCCGCAACCTGTCGTTGGTCAACGACTACTTCTCGCGGTTCAACAAGGACCTGCCCAACTTCGAGCACGACATCCGGGCTCTGGCGAGCGCGGCCGGCACCTACGCCGACGCCACCCCCGACTTGCTGGCGATGCTGCGGAACTTCTCGGTCAACGCGAACACGTTCACCGTCAAGCAGGACGTCTACGCCCAGTTCCTCGCCGGGTCGTCCGACTTCGCTCGCACTGCCACGAATGTGTTCGGCAGCAACGCCGACCGGCTGATCCGGCTGGCCAACGTCAGCAAGCCGGTGCTTGATCTCTACGCGCAGTACTCCGTCGTCCTCGAGTGCCTTCCCAACGGGCTGGCGATCTATGACCGCACGCGCCTCGAGCAGGCGTTCGGCGGCGGCCCCTACCTGCACATCACGCTGACACCGGTCGGCGACCGGGGCGTCTACTCCAAGTCCGACCGGACGCTCAAGTCCGACATCACGAGCCTCACGCTGCCGCCCAACTGTTTCGGCCTGCCCTACGGCAACCACGGTCTGCACCCGGTCAACAGTCGCTACCCGGGGAACCACCCGAGCGACAACGAGGCCTGCGGCGGGTCGCCGCCACCACCGCCCTCGGCCGGGTGTCCGCCCGCCTCCGGCGGTGCTGCCACCAGCCGGCGCAAGACGTCGCGTGCGAGCCACGCCGCCACAGCTCCCTCGGTCAACTCGAGTGGGATGGTCGCGACGCCGAACGAGCAAGGCTTCGTCTCGGGACTGCTGGCGCCGCTGCTGGGTGACGGCAGCGAGCCCGTCCCGGCCGGGCTGGCCGACCTGCTCATCGGCCCGATGCTGCGCGGGATGGCGGTGAGCGTCGCGTGAAGGGGCAGACGCTCGGCGCATTCATCAAGCTGATGATCTTCGCCGTGGTGACGGTGCTTGCCACCGCGGTCCTTGGCGTGACCATCAGCAACAAGACGTTCGGCTCGACCCGCGGCTTCTCGGCGGAGTTCACCGACGTCACCGGGCTGCTCGCCGGGGACAGCGTCCGCGCCGCCGGCGTCCGGGTCGGCTCGGTCAAGTCGATCAAGGTGGTCAACGACCGGTATGCGCAGGTCAGCTTCGACGTCGACAAGAGCGTGCCGGTCACCACGACGACAAAGCTGCAGATGCGCTACCTCAACCTCGTCGGGCAGCGCTACATCGCCCTCGTCGAGCAACCGGGTGACACGCCGCAGCCGCCGAAGCAGGTCATCAGCCGCGATCGGACGTCGCCCGCACTCGACCTCACTGACCTCTTCAACGGCTTCCGCCCGCTGTTCCAGGCATTGTCCCCGAACGACGTCAACGCGTTCTCGCTCGAGATCGTCAAGACGTTGCAAGGTGAGGGCGGCACCGTCGCCGACCTGGCCGCCAAGTCGGCGAGCCTGACCAACACGGTCGCCAACCGTGACGCCGTCATCGGCGGCGTCGTCAACAACCTGCTCCGCGTCCTCGACACGGTGGCGAAGCGCAACCAGGGTCTCAACCAGCTGGTCGTCCAGCTGCAAAGGCTGGTCACCGGGCTCGCGACCGACCGCAACACGATCGCCGCATCGCTGTCCCACATCGACGACCTGGCCGCCAACAGCGCGCTGTTGATCCAGCAGATCCGGCCCTACCTGCCGGCCGACCTGTCCAACCTGGCCGGTCTTGCCCGCAACCTCAACACGACGAAGAACTGCCCCAACTACCTGCTGCCGTTGAAGGACAAGAACCGCATCACGCCGCACGTCAACCGCTTCGCCAACAACACCTGCAAGGGCCCCAACACCCTGGACGAATACCTCAAGCGCGCCCCGACCAAGCTCATCCAGATCATCCGGACGGCGACCTACGGCCAGTTCTTCAACTTCTACCTGTGCGACCTCGAGATGACCGGCGCGTTGGCCGACATCACGACGGCCGCCGGTGGCAACCCCAACATCCCCGTCAACGTCCCGGCGTGTAAGCCATGAAGCCCTTCCGCGAGCGAAACCCGGTGCCGATCGGCGCGATCGGGCTGCTGCTCATCCTCGCGACGCTGGTGCTGGCGTTCAACGCCAGCGCGTTGCCGTTCCTCAACGGTGGCAAGACCTACCACGCGGACTTCGCCGATGCTGCCGGTCTGAAGAAGGGCGACGACGTCCGCATCGCGGGGGTCAAGGTCGGCTCGGTGACGTCGGTGTCGCTGGCCGGCGCGAAGGTGCGCGTCGGCCTCAAGGTCGACTCGGGCATGCACGTCGGCCCGGACACCCACGCCGCGATCAAGATCAAGACGTTGCTCGGGCAGAAGTACGTCGCGCTGACGCCGTCCGGCATCGGCACGCTGAAGACCGACATCCCACTGGCACGCACGGAGACGCCGCTCGACGTCACGGCGGCGTTCAACGGCCTCGGTCAGCGGGCCGGCCAGATCGACACCAAGCTGCTGGCCAAGGCGTTCGACACCATCGCCGCCACGTTCAAGGACACGCCACCCTATGTGCAGACCTCGCTGCGGGGTCTGCAACGGCTGTCGACCAGCATCGCCTCGCGGGACTCGGCACTTCGCCAGCTGCTCAACCGGGCCAACACAGTGACCCAGACGCTCGCCTCCCGTGACGCCGAGGTCGCCAAGCTCATCAACGACTCCAACCTCGTCCTCGACACCGTCTATCAGCAGCGGGCCGTCATCCACCAGTTGCTCATCGACACCGCGGCGGTCTCCAAGCAGCTGTCCGGGCTGGTCCAGGAGAATCGTGCCGTCATCGGCCCGGCGCTGCGCAACCTCAACCAGACGCTGGTGATCCTGCAGCGCAATCAGGACAACCTCGACCAGACTGTGCATCTGGCGGCGCCCTTCATCCGTGACTTCACCGACGTGCTCGGCAACGGCCGCTGGTTCGAGACCGTGCTCTGGAACCTGCCGGCGGGCGTCGTCAAGTCCGGCTGCGTCAAGGTCGGCGGTCAGCAGATCTGCCCGCCACTTGCTGCGAACGGAACATCAGGGGGCCAGCCGTGACCCGGCCGATCACGTGGTTGCGCGGCCTTCGCACGGCGCGCCGCATCACCCTGCTCGTGGTGGCGGCGGTCCTCGCTGCTCTCGGCGCTACGGGCGTTGCGCTGGCGAGCGGCGGAGGCGGCGGTGGCTCGCATCACCTGACCGCGATGTTCACCCGCACGATCGGCCTCTACAAGGGCAACGACGTACGAATCCTCGGCGTCAAGGTCGGCAAGATCGACAAGCTCACGGTCAAGGGCACCTCGGTCGAGGTGCAGATGACCGTGGAGGGCAAGTACCCGCTGCCGCAGGACGTGCAGGCCGTCATCGTTCCACCGTCTGTCGTCAGCGACCGCTACATCCAGCTCACCCCGGCATTCACCGGTGGCCCGCAGCTCGAGCAGAACGCGACGTTGGGCACCGACCGCACCCAGGTGCCGCTGGAGTTCGACGAGATCTTCCGCAATCTCGACCAGCTCAACAACGCGCTCGGGCCCAACGGTGCCAACAAGCACGGCGCGCTATCCCGGCTCATCGACGTGAGCGCAGCCAACCTCGGTGGCAACGGCCAGGCGCTCAACGGTGCGCTCAAGGAGTTCTCCGCGGCGATCTCGACGCTGGCCGGCAGCCGCACCGACCTGTTCTCGACGGTGGGACAGCTCCAGCGCTTCACGACCATGCTCGCGCGCAACGACGGTGGCGTGCGCGCCGTCAACGCCAACCTCGCCAAGGTGGGCAATCAGCTCGCCGGCGAACGCGCTGACCTCGGTGCAGCCCTCGCCAACCTGTCGACCGCGCTGCAGCAAGTCAACTCTTTCGTGCGCGACAACAAGACCACGCTGACCAGTGACATCCACCGCTTGACCAGCGTCACCGGAACGCTCGTGGGGGAGAAGGAGGCGCTGAAGGAGATCATCGACATGGCGCCATTCGCTCTCACCAACCTTGCTCTCGCCGCAGACCCGCGAGCCCGCACACTCGACACGAAGGACGACGCGCAACAACCGCTGGTCAGTCCTACCGGGCCCAACGGCGCCCTCTGCCAGCTGCTGCCGCCGTTGTGCCTGGCAACGAAGAGCAACGGTG
>JAVEEH010000265.1 GCA_030840545.1 Frankiaceae bacterium
TGCTTCCGCATCACAGCGGACGCCGCGCGGAAGACCGTGAACGTGCCTTTGAGGTGGGTGTCGATGACGCCGTCCCACTCCGCCTCGGACATGTTGAAGAGCATGCGCTCGCGCAGGATTCCGGCGACGCACACTGCCCCGTCGATGCGGCCGAACTTGTCCACCGCCGTCTGCACCAGCCGCTCGCCGCCGTCCATCGTGGCGATGTCGTCGGCGACCGCGACCGCGGTCCCACCGGCGGCCTCGATCTCGGTGACGACCGCGTCGGCGACGTCACTCGATGGCTCCGCACCGTCGATGCCGACGCCGTAGTCGTTGACGATGACAGCGGCGCCTTCGGCCGCGCAGCCGAGCGCCACGGCGCGGCCGATGCCCCGTCCGGCACCCGTCACGGCAATGACCTTGCCCGCGAGGAAGTCAGCCACGGCGGCACCATACCTGACGCCTCGTCAGATACGGTCCGGGTGTGGAGACGGTCACGTACGAGGTCTCGGACGGCGTCGGCTGGGTGACGCTCAACCGCCCCGAGGTGATGAACGCCTTCGACGGGCGGATGCTCGACGAGCTCGCCACCGTCTGGCAGTCCATCCGCAGTGACGACACCGTGCGGGTCGCGGTGCTGACCGGCGCCGGGGACCGTGCGTTCTGCACCGGCATCGACCGCACCGGGATCAGCGGCGACGGCACCGCCGAGGGAGGGGTCGGCTTCGCCGGCTCGCCGTTCCACCTCGACGATCCGGGGGCCAAGCTCGGACCCAAGAGCAACGACCTCTGGAAGCCGGTGATCGCGGCCGTCAACGGCATCGCCTGCGGCGGCGCCTTCTATCTGCTCGGCGAGTGCGACATCCTCATCGCGTCGGACACAGCGACATTCTTCGACCCGCACGTGACATATGGCATGCCGGCCTCCTACGAGTCGATGCTGATGGTCGGGCGGATGCCGCTCGGCGAGGTGCTGCGGATGCAGCTGACCGGCGCCGCGGAGCGCATGTCGGCGCGACGTGCCTACGACGTCGGCCTGGTGTCGGAGGTGGTCAGCCCCGGCGATCTGCACACTGCCGCCGCGACGCTGGCCGGTGTGATCGCGGCCTCGCCGACGCTGGCTGTGCAGGCGACGCTCAAGGCGGTCTGGACCGCGGCCGACCTCGGCCGGCGACAGGCACTCGAGCTCGGCTACGCGTTCGTCGCGATGGGCATGACCGACGAGTCACTTGCTGAAGGTCAGCGACGCTTCGCGTCCGGCGAGCGGGTGGACTGGCGCCTGCGCTGAGCCGCCGGCCGTCAGCCAGACGAAATCGACAAAGCGGTTACAACGGCCGGCCGCTGGTAACTAGTCCTCAAGGACTACCCGAGGTCCGACCGATATCTCAGCTGACCCTGGTCGCGCACTCCCTCGAAAGAGGTACGACATGACGTTCTGGCTGACCGTGAGCGCGGTCTATGTCCTGCTCCTCGGCGTCGGTCTGGCCGTGGGTCGGCTGCTCGGTTCGCGGTTCCCGCGCAACGGCTGGGGCCGGGGCGAGAACGACGACCTGCCGCCGGTGCCGACCGGCCCGATGTTCGGCGTGGACTGGCCGGAGCTGGGCAGTGCGTTCGACCGTGCGTTCATGCCCGCCGCCTTCGCCGCCGAGCCGGTCGCCCAGCCCGCCTAGCAGACCGAGGGCGCCTAGGTCGTGCCCACGATGCCGACGAACGAGACCATCTCTCCGGGGTAGCCGCCGAGGTTGTGGGTCAAGGCGAGCGAACGCTTGCCGTAGGTCGAGATTCGGCGGTCCTCCGGCACGTCGCCACGCAGCTGCAGCCAGGCCTCGTAGATCATCCGCAGGCCGGACGCCCCGACCGGGTGGCCGAACGACTTGAGCCCGCCGTCCGGGTTGACCGGCAGCTCGCCGTCGAGGTCGAAGGTGCCGGCCAGCACCTCTTTCCACGCTGTCCCCCGCTCGCAGAAACCGAGCTCCTCCATCAGCACGAGCTCGGTGGGCGTGAAGCAGTCGTGCACCTCGGCCATCGCCAGCTGGGCGCGCGGGTCGGTGACGCCAGCCTGGGCGTAGGCATCGGCCGCCGACATCGCGACCTCGGGGAAATGCGTGTAGTCGTAGGTCGGATCCTCGAGGCCACTGCCGTTGCCCGCGACGAACGACAACGCCTTGATGACGACCGGCTGGTCGGTGAACCGGTGCGCGTCTTCGACCCGGCAGACGATCGCTGCGGCCGAACCGTCCGCCACCCCCGCGCAGTCGAAGACCGACAGCCCGCCGGCCACGGCGGGCATCGCACAGATGGCCTCGACCGACATCTCCTTGCGGAACTGCGCCTTGGGGTTCCGCGCCCCGTTGGCATGGTTCTTCGACGCGATCCGCGCGAGCACGGTGCGCATCTCGTCAGCTGCCACGCCGTAGCGCCTCGCATACGCCGGCGCGACCATGGAGAACATGGCCGCTGCCGTCAACGACCGCTGCGTCCCGTCGTTCGGGATGGGAAAGGCGTTGAGGCCCTGGTAGCCGGAGTCCTTGACCTTCTCGACGCCGACCGCCATGGCGAGGTCATACGCGCCGGACGCCACGGCATAAGCCGCCTGCCGGAGCGCCTCCGAGCCCGTTGCGCAGTAGTTCTCGACCCGCGTCACCGGCTTGCCCTCGAGCCGCAGTGGCCGGGCCAGGGTGATGCCACTCATCCCGGACTGCGCGGTGCCGAGCCAGTAGGCGTCGACGTCGTCCTTCGTGACGCCTGCACCCGCGAACGCTTCGTCGGTCGACTCGCGCAGCA
>JAVEEH010000281.1 GCA_030840545.1 Frankiaceae bacterium
GTCGCCTTTTTGGCCGTCGCCGTCCTCGTGGGCGCGGCCTGCTTGGCCACCGCCTTCTTGACCACAGCCTTCTTCGCAGTCTTCGTGGCCGTCGCCTTCCGGGCCCCGGACTTCTTCCCGGCCGGCGCGGGTGACGCCGTCGACGTCACCGCCGCTGCACCGACGCTCGACGCTTCCGCGGCCTCGGCCGGCTGCGCCAGGGCCGCGAGGTCCTCCGGCGGGCTCGGGATGTCGAGGGCCGGCTGACCTGCCTGCTGGGCGCGATAGCGCTGCGCGTCGCGGGCGTTGCGCCGCCGTTCCATCGCGTCACCGAGGCGGGCGGCAGCGGACTTTCGCTCCCTCGCGGACAGCCCGGCGGCGAACGCGTCGAGCACCTCGTGGAAGTTCTGCACCCGGTCTGCCTCGACGAGCTGGTCACGTTCGGCGAGATAGCCGAGCAGCGACTGACCGGCGGCGACGAGCCGGCCGGTGCCGCCGGTCAGGAGCTCGGCGGTGTCGCGCAACGTCGCGTTCTGACTTTCCACGACGCTGTGGACCTCCCTCAGCGAGGCCTCGGCCCGGTCGCGGAACTCCCCCATCACGGCCTCTGCGGTCTGCCGCGCGGAGGTGACCGCGGCGTCGGCGCGCGTCGACCACTCGGCACGCAGGTCGCTCACGGTCGAGTCCATGGAAGCGACCGTCTCTTCGAGCTCGCGCAACCGGACCGTCGCGTCCTCACCCGCACGGGAGGCAGTGCCTACCCCCGCGCGCATGTCGTCGAGTGCGGCCAGCGTCTCGCCACGGGTCTGCTCGACCCGGTCGAGCACGTCCGAGCGCAACGTCCTGGCCACCTCGTCGAAGGTCGTCCGTTGCTCCTCGACGGCACCGGTGATCGACTCCGTCGACCGGGTCAGCGCGCTCGCGATCCGGTCGCGCACCTCCTCCAGCGCGTCGGCAAGGTCAGTGCGCAGCGTGCTGATCTCTTCCTCGACGAGACGGCGCGAGGCGTCGTTTGCCTCTTCCAGCGCGCCGAGCGTGCCGGTCAGCTCCTCCACCAGCCCGGCGCGGGCCTCGGTGAGACCGCCGCTCAGCGCGCCGCGCATGTCCTCCAGCCGGCTCTCGGCCGAGTCCTGGAACGCCTCGACGAAGCCCCGCAGCGAGGCCAGGGCGGCCGTCGTGGCATCGCGGTTCTGGACGAGTCGGTCTTCGACCGACGTGAATGCACCGTCGAGCGAGCTGCGAAGCCCGTCAACGACTTGTTCGACGTGGGTCCGTTCGGCGTCGCCGCCGGTGCGAACGGCCTCGGTCACCGATCCGCTGAGCGCACCGAGGTTGCGGTCCACCGCCTCGCCCAGGTCCGTCAGGGCGGACCGGATGCTCTCCGCCCACTCGCCTTGCGCGGTGCTCTGATCGGCGAACGTGGAGTCCGCGAGGGCGGCGATGCGTTCCTCGACGTTCCCGATCCGGTCGGTGGCCGCACGGATGCTGTCGCGGGTCAGCGACTCGAGGCGCTCGGCGAGGTCGTCGAGCGTGTCCTCGACGGCGCCAAGTCGCTCCTCGAGTGCGGTGCGGGTCTCCTGCGAGGCGGTCTCGGCGGCGCGGCTGCCGGCCGAGGCAAAGGTCAGCCCGGACGTCAGCGTCCGGCGCAGGTCGGCAGCCGCGGTGTCCACGCGGGCCGCAAGGGTGTCCTCGAGCCGGCTGATGACCGACTCGAGCTGGTTGGCGCCCGTGACGCTGTCGAGAGCCGACCTCAGGACGGGCAGGATGCCCTTGACGTCGGCCAGCACCTCGGCCACGACGTCGACCTTGTCGGTGAGCTCCGCCTGACTGTTGGCGACCTCGGTGGCCCCGGCCTTGGCCGACGACAGCTCACCGGACAGCCGTCCGACGCTGGCGTCGACGCCGGCCCGCACCGCGCCGATCTCCGCCCGGAGCGATCCCAGGTCCGCACGCAGGCCGCCCAGCTCTGCCCGCAGGCCGGTCAGGGCTGCCGCAAGCACAGGCCCTTCGGGTCGTTCGTGCTCATCGTCGCCGGCTGCGGCGACGAGCTCTTCGATCCGCCGCAGCAACACAGGTTCACGCGCATCGGTGTCCACGCCGACTCCCACCGCTCGATCCGCTTTCGTCGCGGACCTTACGCCCGGACTGCGCCCCTCGCATGCACGCCGTCGTAAAGCGTCGTGCGCTGACGGGCCGGACGCCCGGCCGCCGTCGCGATGGCGGCCAGGTCGGCCACCGACTTTCGCGACCCGTGGGCGCTGCCGGCCATCCGGCTGATCGTCTCTTCCATCAGGGTGCCGCCGATGTCGTTGGCGCCGCCGCGCAACATCGCCGCGGAGCCCTCGACACCGAGCTTCACCCACGAGCACTGGATGTTGCGGATGCGGCCGTGCAGCAGCAGTCGCGCCATTGCGTGCACTGCGCGATTCTCCTGGGCCGTGGGTCCGGGGCGCGCCAACCCGGCGAGATAGATCGGGGCGTTGAGATGCACGAACGGCAACGGCACGAACTCTGTGAAGCCGCCGGTGTCGTCCTGGATGCGGGCCAGCACTCGAAGGTGCGCCAACCAATGCGCGGGAGTGTCGACGTGGCCGTACATCATCGTTGCGGTCGTCGGGATGCCGAGCCGGTGCGCGGTCGTGATGACCTCGACCCAGGTCGCCGCCGGCAGCTTGCCTTTCGTCAGCAGCCAGCGCACGTCGTCGTCGAGGATCTCGGCCGCGGTGCCCGGAAGCGAGTCGACGCCCGCCTCCTTCGCCTGCAAGAGCCAGTCGCGGATGGGGACCCCGCAGCGCGCGGCACCGTTGACGACCTCCATCGGACTGAAGGCGTGGACGTGCAGCGCGGGCTGGCGCCGTTTCACCTCCCGGGCGATGTCGAAGTAGGCAGTGCCGGGCAGGTCGGGGTGGATGCCCCCCTGCATGCAGACCTCAGTCGCGCCGTCCGCCACGGCCTCGTCTGCCCGGTCGCCGATCTCGGTCAGCGACAACGTGTAGGCATCCGCGTCCGTGCGCCGTTGTGCGAACGCGCAGAACCGGCAGCCGGTGTAACAGATGTTGGTGAAGTTGATGTTGCGGTTGACCACATACGTGACGTCATCACCGACGGTGTCGCGTCGTACGTCGTCCGCGAGCGCAGCCAGTGCGTCGATCTCGGCTCCCGGCAGGGCATCGAACAGCACCAGCGCGTCGGCATCGCTCATCGCGGCCGGTTCGCGTCCGGCATGACGCAGCGCAGTGGCAAACTCGGGGCGGATGCGTTGCGTGGGCACGACCTGGGGCAATGCGCTCCCCCGGTTGCGCGCGTCATCCGCGACGGTCAGCGAGTCCCAGTCGCCGTAGGCGGCGTCGAAGTCGCTTCGGCGGTCGGTGCGCCGGCCCTCCGTGTCGATCGCCACGTTCAGGTCGACCCGACCGCTGCTGACGTCCCACCCGCCGTCCGGTTCCTGCCAGGGAAGCCCGACCGGCAGCACGTCGCCGCGGGCGAGGCCCCGGTCATCGCTCAGCGCCGCGACATGTGCGCGCAGTCGCGGATCGAGCCAGGGCTCGGCCAAATAGGGCGGGTGCGCAGTCAGCCGCTCGACCAACGTGAAGCCCAAGTCCTCGGTCAGCCGCGCGAGGTCATCGAGGTGCGGCCACGGTCGTTCCGGGTTGACGTGGTCCGGTGTCAGCGGGGACACGCCCCCGAAGTCGTCGACGCCGGCCTGGATCAACCGGCGCACCTCGGTCGAGTCGACGAGGTTGGGCGGCGCCTGCACCCGGGCCGACGGACCGAGCAACAACCTCGCCACCGCAATGGTGGCGACGTATTCGTCGAGGTCGAGATCGTCCTGAGAACGCATGGCGGTGTCGGGCTTGGAGCGGAAGTTCTGCACGAGCACTTCCTGCACGTGCCGGTACTGACGGGAGAGCCGACGAATGGCGAACAGGGACTCGACCCGGTCCGCGGGTGTCTCGCCGATGCCGACGAGGATGCCGGTCGTGAACGCGATGTTGCTGCGGCCCGCATCCTCGATCACCCGCAACCTGACCGACGGATCCTTGTCGGGACTGCCGTGATGCGCAGGCACGTCCGCAGTCGTTTCGAGCATCATGCCCATCGACGGAGCGACCGGCTTGAGCCGCTGCAGCTCTTCCCAGGTCATCACGCCGGGGTTGAGGTGCGGAAGCAGTCCGGTCTCCTCCAGGACGGCGATCGCCACGGCGCGTAGGTAGTCGAGCGTGCTCGCGTAGCCCGCTTCGTCGAGCCACCGAGCTGCCTGCGGCCACCGCGTCTCGGGCCGGTCCCCCAGCGTGAACAACGCCTCCTTGCACCCGAGCGCCGCACCACGTCGAGCGATGTCGACGACCTCCTCCGCGGACAGGAACGGTGCAGGCACCTTGCCGGGTGTCGTCGCGAACGTGCAGTAGTGGCAACGGTCGCGGCACAGTCGGGTGAGCGGCAGGAACACCTTGCGGCTGTAGGTGACAGTCGCCGGCCGGCCGATCGCGTCGAGCCCCGCGTCGCGCACTCGTCCGGCGACAGCGCACAACGCGTCGAGGTCCGGGCCGCGGGCGCCGAGCAGGACCTCCGCTTCGGCCGGGTCCAGCGCCTTGCCGGCGTCGGCCCGGGCCAACGCCCGACGCAACCCGTTGCTGGCGGGCTTCCGGTCCATGCCAGCGACCATACGGGTAGCCGCCCGCGGCGCCTCGCGGGCGCCTTGCTGCGAGACTCCCCCCATGCGGATCACGGTGCTGGCCGGCGGCATCGGCGGCGCCCGCTTTCTGCTGGGGCTACGCGAGCTCGGCCACGACGTCACGGTCGTCGGCAACACCGGCGACGACGTGACGATGTACGGCTTGCGCATCTGTCCTGACCTGGACACCGTCGTCTACACGCTGGGTGGCGGTATCTCGAACGAGCGCGGCTGGGGCCGCGAGAACGAGACCTTTCGGGTCCGCGACGAGCTCGCGGCCTACGCCGAGAAGTCCTCCTCCGGCAGCGAGCCGTCCTGGTTCGGCTTGGGCGACCTCGACATCGCCACCCACCTGTTGCGCACCCAGGGGCTGCGCGACGGCCTCCCGCTCTCCGAGGTCACCCGCCGGCTGTGCCAGCGCTGGCGGCCGGGAGTGACGGTGCTGCCCGCAACCGACGACCCGGTCGAGACTCACGTCACCCTCACCGACGGACGCACGGTCCACTTCCAGGAGTGGTGGGTGCGGCTGCACGCGGCTGTCCCGGCCACCCGGATCGAGCTGACCGGCGCCGCGGCCGCGACGCCGGCACCAGGTGTGCTCGATGCGCTCGCGGCGGCCGACGTCGTCATCCTCCCGCCGAGCAACCCGGTCGTGAGCATCGGCGCGATCCTCGCGGTGCCGGGCATCGCCGCCGCGCTGCGCTCGACCGACGCCCCGGTGATCGGGTTGTCGCCGATCGTCGGTGGGGCTCCGGTGCGCGGCATGGCCGACGCCTGCCTGGCCGCGATCGGGGTCGAGACGACTGCCTATGCCGTCGCAAACCACTACGGTCGGCGGCCGGCCGGCCTCCTGGACGGGTGGCTCGTCGACGACGTCGACAAGGACGCGGCCGACCGCTTGACCGAGGAAGGACTGCCGACCCGGGCCGTGCCGCTGTTGATGACGGACATCGAGGCGACCGCGGCGATGGCACGCGCCGCCCTCGACCTCGCCACCGAGGTACGCCGATGAGCACACGCCTCGAGATCTGGGGCGTCGAGGGCATCGCCGAGATCCGGCCGGGTGACGACCTGGCCGCAGTCATCGCGGCGGCCGAGCCGGGGTTGCGCGACGGCGACGTCGTGGTCATCACGAGCAAGGTCGTGAGCAAGGCCGAGGGCCGGCTGGCCGAGAGCAACCGCGACGACGCGATCGACGGGGAGACCGTGCGCCTTGTCGCGCAACGCGGCAGCACGCGCATCGTCGAGACCCGACACGGTTTCGTCCTGGCCGCAGCCGGTGTCGATGCGAGCAACGTTCCCGCCGGCACGGTGGCCCTGCTGCCGGAGGACCCGGATCGTTCGGCCGGCCGCATCCGGGCGGGCCTCCGCCGGCGACTCGGTGTCACGGTGGCGGTGCTCGTCACGGACACGTTCGGCCGGCCCTGGCGCAACGGTCTTGTCGACGTGGCCATCGGAGCGGCGGGCATCGACGTGCTGGACGACCACCGCGGTCGCGTCGACAGCCAGGGCCACACCCTCGAGATGACTGTCACGGCTGTCGGCGACGAGCTGGCCGCGGCGGCAGAGCTGGTCAAGGGCAAGCTGGCCGGCGTGCCGGTCGCGGTGGTGCGCGGGCTCCTGCATGGCGTCGACCCGGACGCGGCCGGCGCCCGTCCGCTGGTGCGGGATGCGGCCGAAGACATGTTCCGGCTCGGCACCGCGGAGGCGAAGCGGGCGGCGGTCCTCGACCGGCGCACCGTGCGCCGGTTCGACGGACGGCCGGTCGACCGGGACGCCCTCGACCGTGCGTTCGCGGCCGCCATCACGGCACCGGCACCGCATCACACGACCCCGTGGCGTTTCGTCGTGGTCGCCGAGCGAGCGAAGGCTCTGCTCGACGCGATGGCAGAGGCGTGGGCCGCCGACCTGCGCGCCGACGGGTTCGGCGCCGAGCAGATCGCGCGCCGCCTCCGTCGAGGTGATGTGCTCAGGGACGCACCCGTGGTCGTCGTACCGTGTCTCGTCACCACCGCAGGCGCGCACGACTATCCGGACCTGCGCCGCACCACGGCCGAGCGCGAGATGTTCCTCGTCGCGATGGGTGCCGGCGTCGAGAACCTGTTGGTGGCGCTGGCAGCAGAGGACCTCGGCAGCGCGTGGGTGTCGAGCACGATGTTCTGCAAGGACGTCGTCCGCACCGTGCTCGACCTGCCGCCCGACTGGGATCCGATGGGCGCCGTCGCGATCGGGCACCCGGCCGAGGCGCCGGCGGCCCGACCGGGTCGGGACACCGCCGGGTTCGTGGTCGAGCGCTGACCGCATCCAGCCGGAACTGGATGACTGTCACAACCCGCGGATGTCACCAACCGGGGCTCGCGGCCCGAACGCCGGCTTGCGGGCTCCGGACATCTCGACGAGGCGAGCGGCCCGGTGCCGGTGCCCGGGATAGACGGCGAGGATTTCGAGCATCCCTGCGTCGTCGACCGGGCGGCCCGTCAATGCCCAGCCGACGAGGGCGGCGAGGTGGAAGTCACCGACCGACACCGCGTCCGCATCTCCCCAGGCCCGCTGCGCGACTTCGGCGGCCGTCCACGCACCGATGCCCGGCACCGCGCGCAGCCGCCGCATCCTCTCGTCGCGGGGAAGTGACAGCGACTCCTCCAGCCGGCCGGCAACCTCGGCAGCCGCGATGATCGTGCGGGCCCGGCCCGGGTCGACCCCCGCACGATGCCAGTCCCACGACGGCAACCGCTGCCAGACGGCGGGAGGCGGGACGACGCGCATGCCGCGCGGCGCGGGGCCGGGCGCCGGCTCACCGAATCGCAGCAGCAGCTCGCGCCACGACCGCCGGGCGTCGACACCGGTCACGCGCTGCTCGAGCACCGCCGGCACGATCAGCTCGAACACGAGGCCGACGCTGTTGAGCCGAAGGTAGGGCTGCTGGCGCCAGACCACCTCGATGAGCGGGTGCTGCGGGGTGAAGCCGGTCACGTCGTCGTTCGCCCCGAGCAGCGCCGGCGCACCGGCCACCAGCCATGCTCCGCCGGGGCCCCACCCCTGCAGCTCGACCGCACCGTCGGCGCCGGCCAGCCGCAACGTCCCCGGGCCGTCGGGCGTCTGGGCCGTGCGCCACCAGGCGCCGTCGTCCGTCCCGCGCTGGGTCGGGTCGGAGCCGCCGCGCTGCAGCGCCGCGAGGAGCAACCCGAGCGGCGCGGGGACCTGCGGCCGCCAGACCGTCTCCACCGCGGGTGCGTCCATTCACTCGAGTGTGCCCTGCCGGTTGCTCGGGCGGACCCGGCCGGACCCTGCTGCCGGATTTCAGCCGAGTTCCTTAGACTCGCCGGGTCCGCCCCGCCGCAAGCCAGGAGTCTGTCGGTGCCCAAGAGCTCGAACCGCAAGAACGAGACCCGGCGGGCCAACCGCGACCGCCGGCAGCGGCTCGAGGAGATGCGCCGTCAGCAGCGGGCGGCCGAACGCCGCAAGAACTTCCTCTTCGCCGGCTCCGCGATCGTGATCGCGATCATCCTGATCGCGGCGGCCGTCATCCCGGCCTACCTGCACGACCGGGCTCAGAAAGCGAAGCAGAAGCCGGGTCACCAGTTCGCTCCGACGGCCGCGGAGACGGCCGCCGGCTGCCTCGGCGTCCACAACGACAAGCTGTCACCCGCCGCCCAGCACGTCGCCACGGCGATCGACTACACCAAGCAGCCCTACGGCGACGACCGCGGTGGCACTTCGCCGATCCCGCCGTCCGGAGGCGAGCACAACGCCGTCTCTCTCGGCGACACCGTCCGCTTCTACCCGCTCGCGGACAAGCCGCGTCCGGAGCGCGCGGTGCACAACCTCGAGCACGGCTACGTCGTCGCCTGGTACGACGCCAAGCTGCCGGCGGCCGACGTCGCCAAGCTGAAGGCGCTCACCACGGCGCCCGGGTTCCCCCGCATGCTCGTCGTCGGTTGGTGGCAGAGCGACCTTCCGGCCGGCAAGCACCTCGTCCTGACCTCGTGGGGCCAGACCGATCGATGCGGGTCAGAGTCGGACGCGGTGATCACGCAGTTCTACGGCTCGCACGTCGACTCCAACCTGGCGCCGGAAAAGGGCTTCCCGCCGATCAGCGGCGCGGACAAGTACCCGTCCGGGCAGCTTCCCTCGGCCGGCGCGCCGACGCCGGCGCCGACCGCACCGGCAACGACACCGGCAACAACCACCGGCACACCCTCGATCGGACCGACCCCGACCCCGTCGAAGACCAAGTAACCGCCGGCGCTTCCGTCGGACGACGCGGCTTGCCGCGTCAGATGTCGGAGGAAAACCGGATCGCGACGTCCGGCACGGTGATGCCGGGCCAGATGCGCGCGCCGGCGGCCAGCTCGTTGCCGGCGCCGATGCGCGCGCCGTCACCGACGACGGCATCGACAAGGACGCAGCCTGCTCCGATCTGCGCGTTGCGGCCGACGACCGACCGCACGATGTGCGAGTCGGCGCCGATGCCGGCGCCGGTCATCACGATCGAGCCGTCGACCCGCGCCCCGGCCTGGACCAGCGCGCCCGGGCCGATGCTTGCTCCGCCGCACACCTGCGCGTCGGCGACGACCTCGGTGCCGTCGGCGAGCCACGCCTCGCCAGGCAGGTCGACCGCTGGTGACGCGATGACGCCGCGCACCAGGTCGGCACTCGCTTTGATGTAGGCGGCGGGGTTGCCGACATCGAGCCAGTAGGCGTCGTCGACATGACCGACGATCAGCCGGCCCGACTGCAACAGCTCGGGAAACGTCTCGCGTTCGACGGAAACGACCCGGCCGGCCGGGATCGCGTCGATGACCTCCCGGCTGAAGACGTAGCAGCCGGCGTTGACCTGGTCGCTCACGGGCTCCGGCGACTTCTCGACGAACGCCGTGACCCGACCCTCGGCATCCGTCGGCACGGAGCCGAACGCGCGCGCGTCTGCGACCCGGACGAGATGCAAGGTGACCGCCGCCCGGGCAGCCCGGTGAGCCGCGACCTGCGCCACGATGTCGTGGCCGGACAGGATGTCGCCGTTGAGGATCAGCACCGGATCGCCCGGCGCGCTCTCCAGCCGGTCGGCGACGTTGCGAATGCCACCCCCGGTGCCGAGTGCCTCCCGCTCGGTCACGTAGTCGAGCCGCAGACCCAGCGAGCTTCCGTCACCGAAATGCGCGGCGAAGACCTCGGCCCGGTAGGACGTCGCGAGCACGACATGGTCGACCCCGGCCGCCCGGGCCCGGGCGAGCTGATGGGTCAGGAACGGCACTCCTGCGGCTGGGAGCATCGGTTTGGGTGTGCCGATGGTCAGCGGACGCAGTCGGGTGCCCTGCCCTCCGACGAGGACGATCGCCTCCACCGACCTGCGCCGCCGTCAGGACGTCTGCGCGGCGCGGGCATAGGCGGCGAGGTGGGCCTCGGCGCTGGCGGCCCAGGTGAACTCGCGCGCGCGGGTCAGCGCCGCATCGGCAAGCGAGCGCCGGCGGGCTCCGTCGTCGAGCAGTGACGACAGGGCGTCGGCGATGTCGTCCACCCCGGGCTCGGTGTAGGCGACGGCGTCACCGCCGACCTCGGGCAGCGACAGCCGATGCGTCGTGAGCACGGGCGTTCCGCACGCCATCGCTTCGAGCACGGGGAGACCGAAGCCTTCACCGTGGCTCGGGTAGGCGACGACCGTTGCGCCGCCGAGATAGCCGGGCAGGTCGGCGAAGCGCAGGTATCCCGGCCGCAGCACCCGCAGATGACTGGGCACCTCGGCGATGGCAGCGTCGACGTCGTCGTCCCATCCGCTGCCGCCGGCGAGCACCAACGCGGGCGGGTCGTCGCGCCAATGCACAGCTTTGACCCAGGCGCGGACGAGGTTGGGCACGTTCTTGCGTGGCTCGAGCTGGCCGAGAAACGCGATGTAGGGGCCACGCAAGCCGAGGCGGGCAGCGACCCGTGCCTTGTCCGCATCGGTCGGCACGTGGAAGACGTCCTGGTCGACCCCGTGGTAGGCCACGTCGATCTTCGTGGAGTCCGCATCGAGGACGCGCACGAGCTCGTCTCGGGTGGCCTTGCTGGGGACGATCACCCGGCTGGCGCGACGCAACGCTGTCCGCGTGGCCGACCGGAAGAACGTGCCCTTCACGGCGGTGTGCTGCTCGGGTGTCGTGAAGAACGTGGCGTCGTGGATCGTCACCACGACAGGCCGGCCGACCCGAAGCGGCATCGTGTAGTGCGGCGAGTGCACGACTTCGGCCGTCACCTGCTGCGCCACGAGCGGCAGACCGGTCTGCTCCCAGGCAAGCCGGGCCGGACGGTGCGCGATCGCGGCCGGTCCGGCAACGATGTCGGCATGCGGCGCCATTCGTGCATAACGCTCGGCATCAGCGCGCTGACAGACGATCGCGAGGTTGGCATCAACCGCCGAAAGGGCGGCAAGTAGGCCATCGACGTAACGACCCACTCCCCCGCGGTCGGCGGGGACGGCCGTCGCGTCGACGAGCACCCGGGGGGCCACGGTTCGGGCTCCCTCCCGTTCATCGACGTTCGTAGGACTTCGTGCATCTCCAGCCTACGCCGCGTTGCGCCTGTCGCCGGGCACGCCGGTCATTGGACGGAGACCGACACCGTTCGCGAGGTCTGTCCGTGGGACACGGCGCGGAAGCTGACCGGGTGACGCGGGTGCCGGTTGACGGTCCAGGTGCCGTTCGCGGCGATCACAACGGTGCCGCTCGACGTCCACGGGGAGGTGGCGGTGGCCCGGCGGTAGAGCGTCAGCCTGCTGCCCGGGATCCCCAGCCCGTGCACGACGACCAGGGCGTGCCGCGCGGCCGAGGCCGGAGCATGGATGGTCGGTACGACGACAGACGTGCCGGTCGCCGACGTCCCCGACGGCGACGTCACCCGCCACGCCGTGTCGCGGGTGAAGCGGATCGGGAAGGACCAGGACGCGTCGGCGGCCGCGCGCGCCGTGCCGAGCGACCGCCAGCTGGTCGACCCGGCGGGCGCCGTCCAGATCCGGACGATGTCGCCGGGCACGGCGGTGCCAGTGAAGGAGTGTGCAGCCTTCCAGCCGACCCGGGCCGGCGCGGTGACGGTCGGCGCGAAGACCGGCTGGATGGCAACGTCGCCGGTCACCGGCGAGCCGTAGCTCGTGGTCACCTTCCACTTCGTCGAGGAGCCGGCGGCGTCAGCGAGCGGGAGTCGCACGGCGAACCGCCCGTCGGCCGCCGCGGTGACCGTCCGGACGACCGCCCAGGAAGCGCCGGGCTGGCGGGCGGTGAGTGTCACGTCGACCGGCGCCCCGCCCGCGTTGCCACGGACGATGACGTGTCGCCCGGCGTAGCCATCGGTGGCCGCCGTCGCCGTGGCGCCGGCAACGGGATAGACGAGTGCCTTGGCGGAGGCCAGTCCGCGGCTGTCGGTGACCCAGTAGGTGGTGGCTGCGTCGGGGACGAACGAGCTCGCCCAGCTGCCGTCGGCGGCGACCGGGATGTCCGGGCCGGCGGTCGGTGTGCTCGCGCCGGCGGGTTGGGTCATGACGTGCACCGTCGCCGCGGCAGGCAGCGCGGTCCCCTGCATGGTCAGCGCTGAGCCGGTGCCGACGAAGGACACGGCCGTTGCGGGAGCACTGACGGCCGGTCCGACTTTGGTCTTGCGGTTGCGGTGGTAGCCCTGCACGGACGGGTCGGTCACGGACCAGGTCAGGTCGCTGGTGGCGTCGACCGGCACCGACCCGGCGGACCACTTCCCGTTGGAGGAGACGGGGAACGCACCGAGCTGCTGCGGTCCACTGGGGCCGACGACGGACAGCGTCACCGAATGGCCGGGGATGCCGGTGCCGCGGGCTCGGACCGCGCCGCCGAGTGCGGCCTGCGGCGGCACGGTCAGTGACACGGGTGGAGTGACCGTGACGCTCGTCGACCAGGCCAGCGCGGCCACGCCGTCGGGGTTCTTGCCGGTGAGCCGCAGGGCGTAGTCGCCGGGCAGGACCGGGGTCCCGGCGGTGTCGGTCAGGTCCCAGGTGGCTGTGACCGGCGACTGACGGCCGGCGGTGCCGGTCAAGGTTCGGATCGTCGTACCGGTGTTGTCGGCCACGGTCAGCCGCCACGACTGCTTGGCGATGACCCCGGCCGAGACGTCAACCGCCCCGACACCCATGGTCGCGCTGACCGGGTCCACCTGTGGGGCGACGAAGCCGGCGCCGAGCGCCGTGAGGGCACCGGTGCGGATCTCGGGCAGGTCGGCGTAAGCGGCACCGCCGGGACACGATGTGTAGTCCGCGTCCCGGTGACCGGACACGACCTTGAACGTGACATCCGTGCCGGCGGCGTAGCGCGAGCCGCTGAACCCGGCGGCGGTCAGCGTCGCCTTGCCGGTCGGGTCGCGGTAATAGCTGCCGAGCTTCCACGCGAACAGCTGCTCGACCGCCGTGAGCATGGCCGCACTGGGGTGCTCCGTGCTGTAGGACCCGATGAGCGAGGTGCCGAAGCTGTCGTAGTTGTAACCGCCCGTGTGCGCGCCGATGACGGCCTTCGTGATGCCGCCATACCGTCCTTCCCACACGCGCCCGAACCGGTCGACCAGGTAGTTGTAGCCGACGTCGCACCAGCCGTTGCCCTGCACGTGGTAGGCGTAGATCGAGCGGATGATGCCCGGCACCTGCGCGCGCGAGTAGCCGTTGCCGGTCTCGGTGTGATGGATGAAGCCCATCTCCACGGTCGGGGAGTAGTCCGGGCCGTTCGGGCACGCGCTGCGGCGCAGGCTCTCGTCGGCGCCCCAGTCGGACCGGGTGTAGATCGTCGGTTGGGCCTCGGCAGCCTGCGCGGTGGACCCGCCCAGCGTCTGAGTCGGCCGCGGGTTGGCATCCGCGGCGCTCGCGCCACCGTCGACGAGCACGACATGCAGCGCACTCGGCACGACTGCGGCGGCCGTGGTGGCTGCACGCGGCACGCCGACGACGCGGGCGCGGACGCCGTCGGCCGCGCCGACCCAGACCGGCTCGGCGGTCTGGGTGCCGGCATGCACGCGGGCGGCGCGGCGGGCATCGGCCGTCCCGCTGTCGGCGCCGCCGTCCTCGCCTGCCAGCGCGGTCCAACCGGACCACGCGCCGTGGCGGTGCACCTGCACCTCGACCGACGTCGAGCCCGCATCCAGGGTGCCCGCCTGCCAGTTGGCTCCCACGAGCTCGAACCGGTGCGTGCTCGGTCGGTCGAGCTGGGCGAGGACGCCGTGCGGTCCGGGGCGCGAGCTCGCCTGCAGCGTCAGCGTCGTGATCTGCGGCGCCACGGCGTGCGCGGTCGCGACGGGACGGCTGACCACCGGTACGGCGAGAAAGGCAGCCACGCCCGCCACCACGGTCAGGGCTGCGAACGGACGGCGCACGAGGCGTAACTCCGGGGTCGGGTCAGGCGAGTGACGGAGGCGTTGTTACTCCGATCGGCTCCACGATGACGTCACTTCAGTCACACCCGTCAAGCGAATCGCCGAAAGCGACAGGAATGTGGCGGCTTGACGGCGGGCCGGGACAATGGCCGGGTGACCCCGGCCGCGTTGCTCGCTCGCGAGCTTCGCCGCGACGGCGCCCGTCCGTTCCTGACCTGGTACGACGACGCGACCGGCGAGCGGGTCGAGCTGTCGGTCGCCACGACGGCCAACTGGGTCGCGAAGATCGCCAACCTGCTCGTCGACGAGTTCGAGGTCGAGCCCGGCGCCACCGTCCGGGTGCTGCTGCCGACGCACTGGGAGACCGCGATGGTGCTGCTGGCCACCTGGTCGGCCGGCGGCGCGGTGACCTTCGACCCGGACCGGACCCGGGCGACTGCTGTGACCGTGCACGCGAGACCGGAGCGGGCGCTTCTGGTTCAGCTGAGCTCCGCCGACGTCCTCGTCCTTGACCTGGAGCCGATGGGTGCCGGCCTGTCCCGGCTCGTCGGCGCTCAGCCCGACGACTTCGTGCCGCCGGTTCCCGTCGATGCCGCGGCCGCCGCGTTGACCGGCGACGGCCGGTCGTGGAGCCACGCGGAGCTCGCTGCCGCGGCCGGGCATGCCGCCGCGCACCATCACCTCGACGCGTCGTGCCGGGTGCTGTCGACGTTGCCCTATGACACGGTCGATGGTCTGGACGCCGGACTGCTCGTGCCGCTCGCGGCGGGCGGTTCCGTCGTACTGGTCGGCAACGCGGATCCCGCCCGGCTGGCCGAGCGCTGCGCAGCCGAACGCGTCACGCACACGGCCGGCGTCGACGTGGCCGGCCTACCGCGGCTGGACGGCTGAGTCAGCGAGGACGCCGAGCGGCATGGTCGTCGGCGGTTCGGGCACGTGCAGCGGTGGCTCGGTCGCGGCCTGCACGTCGTCGACCGTGACGCCGGGCGCCAGCTCGCGCAGCACGAGCCCGCTGTCGGTGACGTCGATGACGGCGAGGTCGGTGATGATCCGCTCGACCACGCGACGTCCTGTGTAGGGCAAGGAGCACTCGCCGACGATCTTGGCGGTGCCGTCCTTGGCGACGTGCTCCATCAGGACGATCACGCGTTTCGCGCCGTGCACGAGGTCCATGGCGCCACCCATCCCCTTGATCATCTTGCCGGGGATCGTCCAGTTGGCCAGATCGCCTTTCTCCGAGACCTGCATCGCGCCAAGGATTGCGGCGTCGACGTGGCCACCCCGAATCATCGCGAACGACATCGCCGAGTCGAAGAAGGACGACCCGGGGAGAACGGTGACCGTTTCCTTGCCCGCGTTGATGAGGTCGGGGTCCTCCTCGCCCTCGAGGGGGTAGGGGCCGACGCCAAGGATGCCGTTCTCGCTCTGGAGGACGACGGTGACGCCGGGCCGGAGGTAGTTGGGCACGAGGGTCGGCAACCCGATGCCGAGGTTGACGTAGGCGCCGTCGGCGAGTTCCAGCGCCGCGCGGGCGGCCATCTGTTCGCGGGTGAGAGTCATCGCACGGCGCCTTTTGCGCGCACGGTCCGGCGCTCGATGCGCTTCTCGCCGTCGGGGACGTGCACGACGCGCTGGACGAAGACGCCCGGTAGGTGCACCCGGTCGGGGTCGAGGTCGCCGGGCCCGACGACCTGCTCGACCTCGGCGATCGTGACGCGCCCGGCCATGGCGCAGAGCGGGTTGAAGTTGCGCGCGCTCTCGTGGAACACCAGGTTGCCGTGCCGATCGCCGACAAGGGCGTGCACGAGGCCGAAGTCGGTGGTGATCGCGTCCTCGAGCACGTAGTTGCGGTCGCCGAACATCCGCGTCTCCTTCGGCGGGCTCGACAGCGCGACGGAGCCGTCGGCGGCGTAGCGCCACGGGAGTCCGCCTTCGGCGATCTGGGTGCCGACTCCCGTTGCCGTGAAGAACGCCGGGATGCCTGACCCACCGGCGCGAAGGCGTTCGGCCAGGGTGCCCTGCGGCGTCAGCTCGACCTCGAGCTCGCCGGCGAGGTACTGCCGGGCGAACTCCTTGTTCTCCCCGACGTAGGAGCTCGTCATCCGCGCAATGCGTTTGGCGTAGAGCAGGATGCCAAGTCCCCACTCGTCGACGCCGCAGTTGTTGGACACGACCGAGAGGTTGTCGGTGCCCGCGTCGTAGAGCGCCTGGATCAGCGCCTGCGGGACACCACAGAGACCGAAGCCGCCTACAGCGAGCGACGCGCCGGCGGCAATGTCGGCCACGGCCTCGGCCGGGCTGGACACGACCTTGTCAATCACGCCGAGGAATCTAGTGTCTCGCCGCCCAGGGGTAGGCACCCAGCGCGCGCCACTGCGGTCGGCGGGTCGAGCTGTAGACGTAGAGGCTCGCGCCGACCGCGCCGCCGCGCTTGGCGACGTCGAGGAACCGCCAGATCTCGCGACCGGAGGGCAAGCCGTGCCGGCCGCCTTCCGGGCCCATGTCGTAGGACTGCCCGATGAGGTGGACCGGACGGAGGGCGGCGAGCGGCTTGATGGACGCGAGCGCGGTGACGCCGGGCTCGTTGCACGACCAATAGACCATCGGAGCGAAGACGTCGACGTAAGGTGCCTCGGCCCGGTAGGGGTAGGTGGCGAGCTGCGCGTCCGTCGGTCGCAGGACGGTCGCGACGACGGGCATCCGACCGGCGTCGAGACGCACCCGGGACAGGTAGATCTGGACCCGGCGGTTGGTGTCGAATGTGCCTTCGTAGATGGTCTCGATGTCCGGGCTGAACCCGTCGATCCGCTGACCGGCGAAGGTCTCGCGCAGGTTGTGGCGGGCCCGGCGTACGTCGCGCATCGGGTCGGACAGTGTCGGGAAGTCCCAGGCGATGACCGACAGTCCCGCAGCGTGCGCAGCCGGCAGGAGACCGGTGAGCAGCGGACGGCCATACCAGCCCTGGTTGGTGCCGCCGGTGCGCACCCAGAGCTGGTGCAGCCCGGCTGCCTTGGCCTGGGCGACGACGCGCGCGACGTCGAGATGCGTGTCCTGCCAGGTGGTGAGCCACATGCCCTTGCCGCTGACCGGGCCGAGGTCGACGCGCCGGTGTGCGGGGATGGCGACCGGCGCGGGCAGCTGGGCGCGCTTGACCTCGGGCTTCGGCGGCTTGAACGG
>JAVEEH010000163.1 GCA_030840545.1 Frankiaceae bacterium
GACCGAATCCCCCGACGAAGCTCTCGTAGTGGAAGACGTCGCCGAGCACGCCGCTCCGCACCACGTTCTTCAGCGCGAGGTAGTCGGGATCCCAGCGCCGGTTCTGGTAGACGGCGAGGGTCAGGCCGCGGTCTGCCGCAGCCGCGATCTGCCGGTCGGCCTCGTCGACGGTGAGGCAGAACGGCTTCTCCACGACGACGTGCTTGCCGGCATCGAGCGCGCGCAGCGCCCAGTCGGCGTGCGTGTTGGGCGGCGTCGAGACGATCACCAGGTCGACGTCAGCGCTGCGCAGCAGGTCGTCACCGTCGCCGTAGGCCGCCACGTCCGGTGCGAGCAGCCGCGCGGCCTCGAGGCGAGTCGGGCTCTTGTCACAGACCGCGTGCAGCTGCAGTCCGTCGACGGCCGCGATCGCGGCGGCGTGCTCTGCCCCGATCGCGCCATAGCCGAGGAGGGCGACGCGAACGTCGGGCCGGTCGCCCACCGTGAGCGCGTGCCGCAGCCACCGGTGCACCACCCGCCGGTAGGACGGGTCGGCGAGCGTCTGCGGCTGCACTCCCACCGACAGCAGCCCCACCCTGGTCGCCGGCCGCCACGTCATGACCGGCTGCTCGGACAGCCCGACCATCGCGGTCAGCAGCACATCGACGTCGTCGAGCACCTTCTCGAGCTGCAACCAGCGGTCAGTGACGATGATGTCGCCGTCGAGGCGCGCGGACAGCCCGCCGCCCTCGGGGCCCGGACGCAGCCGCAGCTGGTGCACCGGCGTCGGCCGGCCGGTGATGACACCGGTCGCCTCCGCCAGCGCATCCGGGTCGGGTTGAGCGGCCAGCGTCGGGCCGGCGAGCAGCAGCGGCACCCCGTTGCCGAGTCCGGTGACGAGTGCGTCGAGCTGGTCGCGAGCCAGCGGCCGGTCGGTGAAGACGAGCACGGCGTCGCCGGGCGCCGGCCACTCGCGGATCTCGACACCGCAGGACCGCAGGTGGTCGAGCAACCCGGCCAACGCGCCGGCCAGGTCGGCCTCGGTCACATCGCTCAGCACGGCGAGGCGGATCATGTCCCCACCCTAAGACGAGCCCAAGGGTTTGCCGCCCGCGGACGCGAAGCACGACTGCCATCGGAGCGAAGGAGCCAACCATGCCGATCAGCACCGCGCCGGTGGACAACGTCGTCGACCGCATCGAGAACGCCGGGCCGCTCGACCCCGTCGTCAAGGCCGTGAAGTCGGTGGTGACGGCGCTGCTCAAGCCGCAGGCGGTGCGGGACGCGTTGCACGGGGTCTGGCTCGGGCATCCGTTGCACCCCGTGCTCACCGACGTCCCGATCGGGACCTGGTCGGCGGCCGCCATCCTCGATGCGGTGCCCGGCACCGGGCCCGCCGCGTCGACGCTGATCGCGATCGGCTGCGCGTCGGCCGTGCCGACCGCCGTGTCGGGCTGGGCCGACTGGTCGCAGCTGCACCCGCCGCAGCAACGGGTGGGCCTGGTGCACGCGGCCGCCAACGTCACCGGGCTGGGCCTCTACACCGCCTCGCTGCTCGCTCGGGCGAAGGGGCACACCCTGCGCGGCAAGGCCCTCGCCTACGCCGGGTTCGGGGCGGTCATGGCGGGCGGCTACCTCGGTGGCCATCTGGTCTTCCGGCAGGCCGCCGGCACCAACCACGTGGCCGACACCCTCGACCTCTTCCCGTCCGGCTGGCAGGAGATCGGCCGGTTCGACGACCTGCCCGACGGCGCCCCGACCAAGCGCACCGTGGAGGGGGTCGACCTGCTCGTCGTACGACGAGGCCAGCATGTCGACGTCCTGACCAACCGCTGCTCACACCTGTCCGGTCCGCTGTCCGACGGCAGCTTCACCGTCGAGGGCGGCCAGGGCTGCATCGTGTGCCCGTGGCACGGCTCGACGTTCCGGCTCGCCGACGGCGCCGTGGTGCACGGTCCGACGACGTCTCCGCAGCTGCGCTTCGAGACCCGGGTCGTCAACGGCGCACTCGAGGTCCGCCTCCCGGCCTGATCAGCGGCGGCGGGAGATGACCGGGGCGAGGCCGTTGACCACGTTGACGACCGGCTCGCCGGCGACGGCCCGGCGCATGTTGTCGATCACCGCACCGATCACCCGGCCCTGAGCCTCGCGGGTCGCGCCCGCCGCGTGCGGTGAGAGCAGCACCCGGTCGTCGGTGCGCAACGGCGAGTCGGCGGGCAGCGGCTCGACGGCATAGACGTCGAGCGCCGCACCGGCCAGGTGACCGCTGCCCAGCGCGTCGAGCAGGGCGGTCTCGTCGAGCACCCCGCCCCGCGCGGCGTTGACGACGAAGGCGCCGGCCGGCAGCCGGCTCAGCCGGTCGGCGGAGAGCAACCCGCGGGTCTGCGGCGCCAGCGCCACCACGACCACGAGCAGCTGGCTGTGCGCGAGCAGCTCGTCGAGCTCCAGCCACCGGGCGCCGCCGGCGTCCGCGGCCGGCCGCTGCCGCCGGCTCCAGTAGGCGACGTCGGCGCCGAGTGCGGCGAAGCGGCGCGCGCACTCGACCCCGATCGGGCCCATCCCGATGATGCCGACCCGCCGGCCGGTGATCTCGCCACCGCCGCGCTGGGCGATCTCCATCTGGGGCCAGCCGCCGGCTCGGGTCTGCGCGTCGGCCCAGCCCAGCCAGCGCAGCACGGCGTACGACGCCCCCACGCACCACTCGGCCACGCTCACGGCGTTGGCGCCGGCGGTGTTGGCGACGGGGACCCCGGCGGCCGCGAGCGCGTCCACGTCGAGGGAGTCGACGCCGACGCTGGGCTGCTGGACGAACGCGAGCCGGGGCGCAGCGTCGAGCTGCTCGGCGGTGAGCCCGAGCGCACCGCTCCAGTCGCCGAGCAGGAGGTCGGCCGCCGGCAGCGCCGCCCGCACTGCGGCGGGGGTGCGCTCGGCCGGCACCGACACCGCGACCGGCAGGTCGGCGAACAGCGCTTGCAGGAGGGACTGGTCGAGCGGGGCGAGGGCGAGCAGCTGCCAGTCGTCGGTCACGCCTGGGATCGTGCCAGATCGGCGAAACCGGACACCAGCCCCAACTGCCCCACTTGTCACATCAGCCCCAGGCGCGTTACGGTGATCGTTCGTTTGTGCACAGGTGATGTCGTGCGCACGGGTCGGGAGGCCGGATGAACGCCGGACGCGCTCTGCTGCGCCGAAACGCCGGGATAGGCATCGCCTTGCTGCTCGCCATCGCCGTCACGGCCTCGGCATCGGGGTTCGCGCACTACCGGGTCCGGCCGGGCGACACGCTGTCGGCCATCGCCGCCCGCTACCACACCACCGTTGCCGCGCTGGTCCGCCTCAACAACCTCCCCGGCAACGGCAACCTGATCTTCGCCGGCGCCACGCTGCGGATCCCCGGACATGGGGGGCACGCCGGGCCGGCCACCCATGGCGGCAGCCACGTCGTGACCAGCACGTATGTCGTCCGCCCCGGCGACTCGCTCTATGCCATCGCCGGGCGCTACCACGCGAGCTGGCGCTGGATCGCACGCCGCAACCACCTGCCGAGCTCGCTGATGGTCGTGATCGGCCAGCGGCTGCAGATCCCGCGTTGGGTGCACACGCGGAGCACCCGCGGCGCGGACCCCTTCCGGGGCCGATGGATCCCGAGCCGCACCGCCGTCGCCTCGATGATCAGGTCGACCGCGGCGCGCTGGGGCGTCGAACCGCGGCTCGTGCTCGGCGTGTCCTACGAGGAGGCCGGCTTCAACCAGCACATGATCTCCTCGGTCGGCGCCGTCGGCGCGATGCAGATCATGCCCACGACCGGCCAGTGGATCAGCTCCTACGTGGTGCACCGCACGCTCGACATCTACCGCGCCCAGGACAACGTCACCGCCGGCGTAGCCCTGCTCTCGGTGCTCCTGCGCGAGACCCGCGGCAACAGCAGACTCGCCGTGGCGGGCTACTACCAGGGCCTCGCCTCGGTCCGCAGCCGCGGCATGTACGACGACACCAAGCGTTACGTAGCCAACGTTTTGGCGCTGCGCAACCGGTTCTAGCCTGCGTCAGCAACTAGACTCGGCGCGATGGACGCTCTGCAGATGGGCGCGTGATGGACGCTCTGCTGGTCCGCGCGTGATGGACGCGACGCTGAGCGACCCCCTGGTCGACCGGCTCCTCGACGGCCGTTACGCGATCGAGGCTCGCCTTGCCCGCGGTGGGATGGCGAGCGTCTATCTGGCGACCGACGTCCGGCTCGAACGCCGGGTCGCGGTCAAGGTCATGCACGCCGCGCTCGCCGAGGACCCGGAGTTCGTCGCGCGGTTCAACCGCGAGGCGCGGGCGGCCGCCCGGCTGTCCCACCCGGATGCCGTCTCCGTCTACGACCAGGGCAGCGACGCCAACCACGTCTTCCTCGTCATGGAGTACGTCGCCGGCTCGACCCTGCGTGACGTCCTGCGCGCCCGGGGCCAGCTGTCGGCCGGTGAGGCCGTCGCGGTCATGGATCACGTGCTGGCCGCTCTCGGGGCCGCCCACGCGGCCGGCCTCGTGCACCGCGACATCAAGCCCGAGAACGTCCTCGTCACCCCCGACGGCCGGGTCAAGGTCGCCGACTTCGGTCTCGCCCGCGCGGTCGCCGGCACCACCCTGACGACCGACGACGGCATGCTCCTCGGCACCGCTGCCTACGTCGCGCCCGAACAGGTCCGCGACGGCATCGCCGACGCCAGGTCCGACGTCTACTCCGCCGGCGTCATGTTCTTCGAGCTGCTCACCGGCTCGGCGCCGTTCACCGGCGACACCCCGATCTCGGTCGCCTACCGGCACATGAGCGACGACGTACCCGCGCCGTCGACCCGCGTGTCCGGCATCCCGGCCGAGCTCGACACGCTGGTGACCTGGGCGACGGCGCGCGACCCGCAGGGACGTCCCGCTGACGGTCAGGTCTTCCACGCCGCGCTCGAGCAGCTGCGGGACCGGCTCGGCCTGCACGCCGCGGTGCCCGCCCCGTCCACCGACGAGACCCGGCAGATCCCCCGGGTGACCCGCGACGCGCAGACGACGGCGGCCCTGCCGCCACTGCCCCCGAGCCCGCCGGCGGCCGCCGGTCCGCACCGTCCGCGCCGGCGACGGCGCTGGCCCTACATCGCCCTGGCCGTCACGTTGCTCGCCGTCCTCGGTGGCGCCGGCGGCTGGTGGCTGGCGGTCGGGCAGTACACGCACGCGCCGAAGCTGCTCGACCTGACCCAGGCGCAGGCCCGGCAGCAGCTCGCCCACGCCGGGCTGCACGGCCGCTGGCTGCCGGCTGCCTACAGCGATGCGTTCCAGCAGGGGCACGTGATGTCCGAAGACCCGTCCGGGGGCAGCCAGGTGCAGAAGGGCGCGACGATCGCGCTGCGGCTCTCGCTCGGCCCAGAGACACACGCGGTGCCCGCGGTCCGCGGCGACACCGTGCGGGAGGCCAAGACAGCGCTGCAGGACGCCAACCTCACCGTCGCCGGCCAGAAGCTTGCCTGGTCGACGCAGGTCGCGGCCGGCAAGGTCATCGGCACCGATCCACCGGCCGGCAAGATCCTGCACGCCCAGACCGGCGTCACGCTGATCGTCAGCAAGGGCGCCAAGCCTGTCACTGTTCCCGACGTACAGGGCAAGTCCGAGAAGGACGCCCGGGCGGTGCTCACCGGCCTCGGGCTCGTCGTGGCCGACACCAGCCGGCAGGACTTCAGCGACACGGTGCCGGCCGGGCGGGTGATGGGCACCGAGCCACCGGTCGGCGCGACGGCACATGCCGGCGACACGATCACGATGGTGGTGTCCAAGGGGCCGCAGCTGTTCCCGGTGCCCGACGTCACCGGCCACTCGATCGCCGACGCGATCCGCATCATCAACAAGGCCGGGTTCGTCGCCGAGCCCAACCAGTTCCTCCCCGGCGGGCCGGGCAACGTGTTCCGGCAGAACCCCGGCGGCGGCGAGCAGCATCCCAAAGGCACCAAGGTCGAGCTCGACTACTACTAGCCCCACCCACTTGTCAGCACGTGGCGGGGCTATAGCCCCGGGTCGTGCTGACAGCTCCGATGGCCTTGACGTCCCGCGCGACGACGCGTCCGGTCCGCTAACGTCGGCGCAGTGCCGCCCCGCAAGCCTTCTCCCGTGGGAGCGCACGTCTTCGTAGCCGGTGGTCTGTCCGCGGTCGGGTTGCCCTATGCCCGGCGCATCGGCGCCGAAGCGATCCAGGTCTTCGTGTCCAACCCGCGCGGGTGGGCGCCGTCGGCCGGTGACGCGCGCGCCGACGAGGCGTTCCGTGCCTCGTGCGCCGAGGCCAAGATGCCGGTCTTCGTGCACGCGCCCTACCTGATCAACTTCGGCTCGCCGACCGAGACGACGCGCGAGCGATCCGCCGCTTCGGTGCAGCACTCGCTGGCTCGTGGCCGGCGCATCGGTGCGCGCGGCGTTGTCGTGCATGCCGGGTCGGCGGTGGACGAGGGCCAGCACGACGTGGCGCTCAAGGTCATGCGCGAGCTCGTGCTGCCCGTGCTCGACAGCCTCGGCGCCGACGACCCGACGCTGCTGATCGAGCCGACCGCCGGCGGGGGCAAGCCACTGGCCGCAACGGTCGAGGATCTCGAGCCACTGTTCGCTGCTCTCGATCACCACCCGCGGCTCGGTGTCTGCCTGGACACCTGTCACGCGTTCGCCGCCGGCCACGATCTCGCCACCCCCGGCGGCGTACGACGCACGCTCAACCGGCTCGTCCGCATCGTCGGTCGCGGGCGGCTGCAGCTCATCCACGCCAACGACTCGAAGGACCCGGTCGGGTCCGGCCGCGACCGGCACGCCAACATCGGCGCCGGAATGATCGGCACCGAGCCGTTCGGTGAGCTGTTCCGGCACCCGGCCACCCGTGGCGTCCCCGTGGTCATCGAGACCGCCGGTGACGTCGAGACGCACAGCCGCGACCTCGCGACGCTGCGGTCTCTGCGCGACCGATGAGCGAGCCGCGCAGGCTCTCCCCCGCAGCGATCGCGACGGTGGCACTCGTCGCCGTGACGGCGGTGTGGGGGTCGACGTTCGTCGTCGTGAAGGACGCCGTCGAGCGGATGCCGGTGATGGACTTCCTGGCCTGGCGGTTCGCGATCGCGGCGATCGCGATGGCGCTGGTCCGACCGTCGGCGCTGCGAAAGCTGACTCCGACCGCACGCAGGCACGGCGTCGTGCTGGGGTTGGCCCTGGCCGCCGGCTATGTCGCGCAGACGTTCGGGCTGCAACGCACTCCGGCCACCGTCTCGGGTTTCATCACCGGGCTGTTCCTCGTCTTCACCCCGCTGTGCGCCGGGGTGTTGCTGCGGCGACGGATCGGCGGCGCGGCGTGGCTGGGGGTGACCGTGGCAGCGGCGGGCTTGGCATTGCTATCACTGCACGGGCTGTCAGTCGGGTCCGGTGAAGCCATCACACTGCTGTGTGCCCTGGCCTTCGCGTTGCACATCGTCGGGCTCGGCGAGTGGTCGACACCACGCGACGCCTATGGGCTCGCCGTCGTCCAGCTCGCGACCGTGGCCGTCGTGTCGATCGTCGTGGCCGCGCCGGACTCGTTGCGACCACCGCCGGACGCCGGTGTCTGGGGCGCGGTCCTGCTCACTGCGCTTGCGGCGACGGCGGTCGGCTTCTTCGTCCAGACCTGGGCCCAGGCGCATCTGGCGCCTACCCGCGCTGCCGTCGTCATGACGATGGAACCGGTCTTTGCCGGGGTGTTCGGCGTGGCTGTCGGCGGTGACCGGCTGACGGTGCGCACTGTGGCCGGGGCGCTGCTCGTGCTCGCGGCGATCTTCCTCGTCGAGCTCGGGCCGAGGCACGGCGCGGACGCGACGGTCGAACGCCTCGAGGTCTGACCCGCTGTGACGTTCGCCTCTGGGCGACCGGTGTCGCATTTGGCCGTGAAACACTCGAGGCATGGTCGTGGTGATGGCGCCGGAGGCGACGGCAGAGGAGCTCGACGCCGTCGTCCGCACGGTGCAGGACGCCGGCGGCTCGGCGTTCGTCAGCCGCGGCGTGCATCGCACGATCGTCGGGCTGGTCGGCGACGTCGAGCAGTTCGAGACGCTCAACCTGCGCGCGTTCCCGGGTGTGATCGAGGTCGTCCGCATCTCTGCGCCCTACAAGCTGGTGAGCCGGGAGAACCATCCGGCGATGTCGACGGTAACGGTGCGCGGGGTGCCGATCGGGCCGGAGACGTTCACGCTGATCGCCGGTCCGTGTGCGGTGGAGACGCCGGAGCAGACGCTCGCGGCCGCCCGGATGGCGAAGGCTGCTGGTGCGGCGCTGCTGCGTGGTGGCGCCTACAAGCCGCGCACCTCGCCGTATGCGTTCCAGGGTCTCGGTGAGAAGGGTCTACGAATCCTCGCCGAGGTGCGCGACGAGGTCGGGCTGCCGGTTGTCACCGAGATCGTCGACGCGCACGACGTCGACACGGTCGCCTCCTACGCCGACATGCTGCAGGTCGGCACTCGCAACATGCAGAACTTCGGGCTGCTGCAGGCGGTCGGCTCGGCCGGCAAACCGGTGATGCTCAAGCGCGGCATGAACGCCACCATCGAGGAGTGGCTGATGGCAGCGGAGTATGTCGCGCAACGCGGCAACCTCGACATCGTGCTGTGCGAGCGCGGCATCCGCAC
>JAVEEH010000310.1 GCA_030840545.1 Frankiaceae bacterium
CGACGAGCAGATCGATCTGCGCGTCGATCGCCTCGATCGCGGCGTCCTTCGCGAACGCCGGTGGCACGAACACGACCGAGACGTCGGCGCCGGTCTCTTTCATCGCCTCGCCCACGGTGGCGAACACCGGGATGCCGGAGCCGGAGCCGGCGCCGGAGGCGCCCTCGATCGCCACTGTGGTGCCGGCCTTGCGCGGGTTGACGCCACCGACGACCTGCGTGCCCGACGCGACCATGCGCCGGGTGTGCTTGGTGCCTTCCGATCCGGTGATGCCCTGGACGATGACCTTGCTGTCACCGGTCAACCAGATGGCCATCAGGCGCTCGCCAGCTCAGCGGCACGACGAGCCGCACCGTCCATGGTGTCGACCTGCTCGACGAGCGGGTGCGCGGCTTCGGTCAGGATCCTGCGCCCCTCCTCGGCGTTGTTGCCGTCGAGTCGTACGACGAGGGGGCGGGTGAGCTCCTCCCCGCGGCCGGCGAGCAGATCCAGCGCGGACACGATGCCGTTGGCGACGGCGTCGCACGCGGTGATGCCACCGAAGACGTTGACGAAGACTGACCGCACGGCCGGGTCCGACAACACGATCTCCAGGCCGTTGGCCATGACCTCGGCCGAGGCCCCACCGCCGATGTCGAGGAAGTTGGCCGGCCGGACGGCGCCCGCACCGCCGGGGGCGAGGCTTTCGCCGGCGTAGGCGACGACGTCGAGAGTCGACATCACCAGCCCGGCACCGTTGCCGATGATGCCGACCTCACCGTCGAGCTTGACGTAGTTGAGGCCCTTCTCCTTCGCCCGGACCTCGATCGGGTCGGTGGCCGAGTTGTCGCGATAGGCGTCGTGCACATCGGCGTGGCGGAAAGCTGCGTTGTCATCGAGCGTGACCTTGCCGTCGAGGGCGAGCACGACGCCGTCCGATGTCTGCACCAGCGGGTTGACCTCGACCAGCGTCGCCTCCTCGCCGGTGAAGACGTCCCACAGCTTGAGGATCACGTTGACGGCCTGGTCGCGAATCGCCTCCGGCAGGGCTCCCTTGTCCGCGATCTCGAGCGCCTTGGCCTCATCGACCCCCGCGACCGGGTCGATCGGCACCCGGGCGAGCGCCTCGGGCTTCTCCACCGCGAGCTGCTCGATTTCCATGCCGCCCTCGGCCGAGCACATCGCGAGGTAGGCCCGGTTGCCCCGGTCGAGCAGGAAGGACAGGTAGTACTCGGCGCCGATGTCGGCGGCCTCCGAGATCAGCACGGTGTGGACGGTCAGGCCCTTGATCTCCATGCCGAGAATGGCTCGGGCATGTGCTTCGGCGTCGGCTGGTGTCGCGGCGTACTTGACGCCACCAGCCTTGCCGCGGCCACCGGCCTTCACCTGCGCCTTGACCATCACCGGGCCGCCGAGCTGCTCGGCGGCGGCGCGGGCCTCCGCAGGTGTCGAGACGAGGGTCTGCCGCGTCGTCGGCACCCCGTACTTGGCGAACAGTTCCTTCGCTTGCCACTCGAACAGGTCCACGGCGAGCGAGGTTACCCACGCTCGGCCAGGTTGTCGGCACCGGCCCACGGGCAGGATCAGGGCAGGAGTCTCCCGGTCTCATCACGAAAGGTCCGCTGTGACCCGCACCCGCATTGCGCTGCTGACGTCGGCCTTGGTGCTTCCCCTTGTGCTGGCGACGTCGACCGGTGCTGCGCAGGTGCCTTACACCGTCACGGCGCTCAAGCTCACCGTCACCGTGCCCAACGAGTCACTAACCGGCGGCCCGCCGCAGACCTGCACCATCGTCGCCGACCTCTACAAGCCCAAGTCGGCCTCGAGCTCCCATCGCGTGCCGGCGATCCTGACGACCAACGGGTTCGGCGGCAGCAAGTCCGACCAGGCGGGCATCGGCCGGTTCGGGGCCGCCCATGGCTACGCCGTGCTGTCCTACTCCGGGCTGGGGTTCGGCGGCAGCGGGTGCAAGATCTCGCTCGACGACCCGTCCTACGACGGTGCGGCCGGCAGTCAGCTCGTGTCGTTCCTCGGCGGCAAGGCCGGCATCGCGAAGGACACCAGCGGCAACGCCGTGACCGTCACCTACGTCAAGCACGACCGGCTCGCCCACGACGGCCGGCATCACGCGTTCGACCCGCGGGTGGGCATGATCGGCGGCTCCTACGGCGGCCAGATCCAGTTCGCGATCGCCGGGGTCGACCCGCGGCTCGACACGATCATCCCGATCATCACCTGGAACGACCTCGCCTACTCGCTGGCTCCCAACAACACGGGCTTGCGGCATGGCGTGACCTACCGCAACGACGCGCCGGGCACCGAGAAGTTCGACTGGGTCTCGCTGTTCTTCGGCCTCGGCATCGTCGACGGCGTTGAGGGCACGCAGGTCGACCCGGCGCGCAACGTCGGCTGCCCGAACTTCCTGACCGAGGCGTGCACGGCGAAGGCCGAGCTCGACGCCGGCGGCTTCGCGACGCAGGACGTCATCGACTTCGCCCGGCATGCGTCCGTCACGAGCTACCTGAAGCACATCCGGATCCCGACGCTGCTCGCGCAGGGCCAGGCCGACACGTTGTTCAACCTCAACGAGGCGAGCGCCACCTATCGCGCCCTGCGCCGGCAGGGCACGCCGGTCAAGATGATCTGGCAGTCCTGGGGACACAGCCACGGGAGCGCGGCGCCGGGCGAGTGGAGCGGGGACGAGAAGGCGCTCTCGACCTACGAGGGCAGGCGTTTCTTCGCCTGGTTCGACCACTACCTGAAGGGCGCGCACGTCAGCACCGGCCCCGCGTTCGCCTACTACCGCGACTGGGTGCCCTTCAAGGGTTCCGGCCCGGACACCGTCCAGTACGCCGGGGCGACCGGCTTCCCGGTCGGCCGGCAGCACCACTTCTGGCTGTCCGGCAGCAAGGCACTGGTCACGGCCAAGTCAGCGCTGCGCGCCGGCACGGCGTCGTACTCCAACATCGGTGGCGGCATCCCGACGAGCTACTCGGAGACGAGTGAGTTCCAAGGCAGCGCGATCCCCGACGAGACGGCCAAGCCCACCGACGCCCAAGGCACCTTCTCGGCGTGGACGAGCGGCCGGCTGGGCCACTCGCTCGACGTCGTGGGCATCCCCACGGCGCACCTGCACGTCTCGGCGCCCACGACTGCCAGCGGTGCACCGGTGACGCAGCTGCAGTTCTTCGCCAAGATCTACGACGTCGCTCCGAGCGGCTCGGTCGACCTGGTGCACCGGCTGGTCGCGCCGGTGCGTGTCTTCGACGCGACAAGGGCGATCACTGTCACGCTGCCGGGGATCGTGCATCGCTTCGCCAAGGGCCATCGGGTCGAGCTCGTCATCGCGGCCACCGACGCTGCCTACAAGAACGCCTATCCGCTGCAGCCGGTGACCATCTCCACCGGCCCGAAGTCGCCGAGCAGCCTGACGCTGCCCGTGGTCGGCGGCGCCCAGGCGCAGCCGGCCGGGTCCGGCGCACAGCAGGGCCAGGCCACGAACGCCGGGGGACGGGTCTCCGGTGGGGCGCTGGCGCAGACCGGCGGGTCGCCACTCATCGCGGCCCTCGGCGTGATTGCCGTCGCGATGTCGCTGGTGTCGCTGCGGCTCAGGCGGCGTCGGCCGGCGTCACGTGTGCCGTGACCCACTCGACGATCTGGGTCGTGGTGGTGCCGGGCGTGAAAACAGCGGCGACTCCCAGCGCTTCGAGCTGTGGGATGTCGGCATCCGGGATGATGCCGCCGCCGAACACGACGATGTCGGTGGCGTCGCGCTCGCGCAGCAGCTCGATGACCCGCCGGAACAACGTCATGTGGGCCCCGGAGAGGATCGACAGCCCGATCGCTCGGGCGTCCTCCTGCACGGCGGTTTCGACGACCTGCTCAGGGGTCTGATGCAGGCCGGTGTAGATGACCTCCATGCCGGCGTCGCGCAGTGCGCGCGCGACGACCTTGGCGCCGCGGTCGTGGCCATCCAGCCCCGGCTTGGCGATGACGACGCGAATCGGCGCCACCGGCAACCCTCCTGCCTCTCGACCGTGCTCTGCTGGGAGAGTAACCGGCTGTGACCGACTGGCGCGATGCCGTCCTCGTCGGCGTCGAGCCCTTGCTCGCATCCGACCCGACGCCGCTGGTCGCGGTCGAGGACGCGGACCCGACGCCACTGGTCGCGGTCGAGGAGGCGGACCCGACCGACGACGGCCCGGAGGAGCCGGCGAGCGTCGCAGGCGACACCGTCTGGGTCGGGCACGGTCGGATCGGGCGGGCCGACGTCGTTGTTGCCAGCTGGGACTTCCGCGTCCATGGCGGCAGCTTCGGCGAACGTGACGCGACAGCCTTCGTCGCCGCCTGCGCGGAGGCCGCGACGACCCGGCGGCCGCTGGTGAGCATGCTGCGCAGCGGCGGGACGCGTCTGCAGGAAGGGATGCGGGCGCTGGTGGGCATCCCGCGCGCCCTGCTCGCCCTCGACCAGCTCGCCCGCGCCGGGGTGCCGCACATCGCGGTCGCCGACCATCCGAGCACCGGTGGCGTGTGGGTGGCCATCGGCGCGACGGCGGATCTGCGCATCGGGGTGTCCGGCGCGACGGTCGGTTTCTCAGGACCCCGGGTGATCGAGGCGATGACAGGCGTGGCGGTCCCCCGCGGCACCAACACGGCGGAGTCGGCGGAGGTCGCCGGCCTGCTCGACGCCGTGGTGGCCCCCGAGCGGTTGGCCACCTGGCTGGAGAACGCTCTCGTCACGCTTCGCCCGGACGAACCGCGACCGACCGTGCCGCCGGTGCCGGTCGGGGTGCCGGACCGATCCGGCTGGCAGCAGGTGGAGCGGTCCCGCGACGGCGACCGGCCGGGCGGAGCCGAGCTGCTCGAGGCGCTGCTCGACGACAGTCTGTTCGCGGAGGGATCCGCCGATGCTCCGCTCCCCGCGCGGCCGGTGCACCTGCGCTGCGGGGACGACTCGGTCTCGGCTGCGGTCGGCCGTTTGGGTGGTCACCGGGTGGTGCTGGTGGCTCTGACCGCACGCCGGGCCGGGCGCGCCACCCCACGCGGTTATGGCCTGCTCAGTCGCAGCGCCGAGCTCGCCGGTCGTCTGGACCTGAGCTGCGTGGTCCTCGTCGACACCGCCGGCGCCGACCCGCTCCCGCTCAGCGAACAGGCGGGCATCGCCCCCGCGATCGCCGCAGCGATGTCCGCCATGCTGCGGTGCCCGGCACCGACGCTCGCTGTGGTCCACGGGGAGGGCGGCTCGGGCGGCGCGCTCGCCGGCGCGGTCACCGACTGCGTGGCCATCACCGAGAACGGATGGTTCGCGGCCCTGGGTCCCGAAGGCGCCGCAGCGACGCTGCGGATCAGCCCGGAGCAGGCCGCCGACCTCATGGGCGTCGCGCCACGGGACCTGCTGGGCAGCGGCTTCGCCGACGCCCTCGCCCCGGCCGACGCCGACGGGCTGCGCGCCTGGACGGCGGCACGGCTGGACGGGCTGCGGGCGGTGGAGCCGGCCGACCGGTTGGCCCGCCGACACGCCCGGTGGTCGACCGCTTTGCCCGGTTCGTCCGTGTCTTCGTCGCCTGATTCCCCTGACATCGCGTGACCGGACCGGCCGAATCCGAGCCGCACGCAGTGAGTTTCGCTACGGTCACGCTTAGATACACGGCAGACGTCGTACGACGACAACCGCACTTCCCCCTTGAACGTGGTGGAGGCATTGGGTGAAGAAGGCGGTTAAGCACGTCGGTGGTGTTGCGGCTCGAAGTGCCCGCAGCCTGCTGTCCCCGGCCGGCTTGCGCGGCAGCGCGATGGAGATGGCGTGGATCGCTGCTCACGTGGCGACCTATCCCTTCGGCGTCGCACAGGAGAAAGGCGCGCCGGAGCTGGAGCGCTTCACTCTCGAGGGGTTGCCGCCGGTGCACCGCGGGCTGCTCATCGGGGACGTCGAGGCAGCCGGCACTCCGATCCTGCTGGTGCACGGCCTCGTCGACAACAGGTCCATCTTCACGCTGCTGCGGCGGGCGCTACGACGACGCGGCTTCGGGCGGATCTGGACGATGAACTACCACGTCCTCACCCACGACCTGCGCGCCGCGGCGCAGCGACTCGCTGCCACGGTGGAGTCGATCTGCGAGCAGACCGGCTACGAGCGCATCCATGTCGTCGGCCACTCGATGGGCGGCATCGTGGCCCGCTACTACGTGCAGCGGATGGGTGGCGACACCCGCGTCCACACGCTGGTGACCCTCGGCTCGCCACACGCCGGCACCCTGGCCGCCCGGCTGCTGCCGCGCGGCGTCTGCCGGCAGCTGCGGCCGAGCAGCGACGTCATCGCCGAGCTGGCGCTGCCGGCGCCCGCCTGCCGGACCCGCTTCGTGTCGTTCTGGAGCGACCTCGACGTGCTCATCTCCCCCAAGCACGCCGCTCGGATCGACCATGCGGACCTCAACGTCCGCAACGTCTTCGTCCGCGGCGTCGGGCACATGTCGCTGCCGATCCACGGGCGGGTCACCCGCGAGATCGCTGCCACCCTTGCCCATCTGGACACCGACGGGACGACCGTGTCCGCTGGCGTCACCCGTCTCGAGGTGCCGGCGAGCGCGGCGTCGGCCACCGAGGCCGACCGGCCCGCGCGGCCCCGGATCCGTGGGCGGTCCGCCTCTGCCGGCTGAGCGGCAGGATTTCCCAGCCGGGCCGCGAAGACCCTAGATTGACCCGTCATGCCGCCTCGCCGCGGCTGTCTGCGCCCGTTCGCGACGAGGAGACCTCCACCGCATGCCTGCCCGCCGCCTCGCGCTGCCCCGGGCCGCTGCGCCCCCGGTCGCCGTCGCGGCGGTCGCCGGCCTGCTGACGGCGGTGATCGCGACCGGGCACCCGGCCGCCGCCAGCGTCCGGTCCGCGGCTGCGACCCGGCCGGTCGCAGCGACGGCTGTCGCCGTGGAGCCGGCCAGCGTCGTTGAGCCGGCGGCCGATCCCACCGAGGTCGCCCGAGCTCTCGGGGCGCTGGCCACGTCCGACGACCCCGGCACGCACCGGGCGTCCCGGGCGACGCAGCGCACGACGCTGCTGAACCGATGGGTCCGGCCCAACGGCGGACCCCTGACGTCGCCGTACGGCTATCGCTGGGGCCGGCTGCACGCCGGCATCGATCTCGCCGGCCCCTACGGCTCGCCGATCCTCGCCGCGACAGCGGGCTGCATCACCTATGCCGGGCCGATGAGCGGCTACGGCGAGGTCACCAAGATCACCGACTGGGACGGCACCGAAACCGTCTACGGGCACATGTCGGCGTTCGTCCGCACCTCGGGTTGCGTCAAGGCCGGCGAGGAGATCGCCCGGGTGGGCTCGGCGGGTGACGCCACCGGCCCGCACCTGCACTTCGAGGTGCGCATCGCCGGCGTGCCGGTCGACCCGATCCCGTTCCTGGCCAAGCGCGGTCTGTTCATCTGAGCCGGCGCATGCCAGCACCCCGTCCGGTCGGCCGGACGGGGCCCTGACAAGTCGCGCGGCTGGTCAGCCGGCCCGCACGGCCTCGATGTGCAACAGGTGCACCTTCGGGTTCTTGCAGGCCGGGTGCCGATCGCGCAGGAACATCGCCGACGTCGAGCCGGGCGGGTAGACCCGCTCACCGGCGGCCTGCGCCTGCTGGTAGGGGTGGTAGCAGCGCGGCACGGCCCCGACGTTGTTGATGAAGGTCAGCCGGGCGCGGGCCTTGTGGCCGGGCGCAATCGTGATGGGGCCGTTGGTCGAGCCCTCCCGGTCCGCGGCTGCGCCGAGCTGCTTACCGCTCTTGGCGACGTAGGCCGCGCCGGGGAACCCGCCCAGCACACAGCTCTTGGAGCCGATGTTGGTGAACACGATGTCCTCGGCCCCGTTGCCGGCACCGACATCGTGCCGGGTGTGCGAGATCGAGAGCACGCTGGTCGTGCAGCGCGACGCAGCCGTCGCCGGATCGGCGCCGGCGGGGATCGCGACCGCGAGCGTTCCAGCGGCGGCCAGCACAGCAACGCTTGCCTTGCCGAGTCGAGTCGAGATCATGGCAACCTCCTGGTTGGTTCGCGGTCGTCGGTGGCGCAACGGTGACGCGCGTCTCGCCCGTCCGGTTGTCAGATCGAGGCAAGGAAGCGCAGCAGCCGCGGCCAGATCAGCGTGCGCGCCTGCTGGTCCGCGAACGTCGTCGCCCATTCACCGACGACGGGCTCGTTGGGGTAGAGCCCACCCACGAAGTGGTCGGCGTCTCCGAAGACGAGCAGCGAATGCCGCGTGCGAGCGTGGTGAGCCTCGAGTCTCGCAACGATCTGATCGGCCTTCGCGCACGAGGGCCACACCTGGTCGGCGTCACCACAGACCATCAGCATCGGACCTCGGATGCGTTCGACCGGGATGAACGCGCGTGGGTTGTCCAAGGGCGTCACGATGTCGGAGTCCCGGGTGAAGGGCACCGGTCGGCCGTGCACCGTCCAGGCGGGTCCTTCGCAATGCGGATATGCGCAAAGCGCGAGGTTGTTGGGGACGGACGCGACCACGCCCTGCACCAGCCGGGGGTAGTAGGCCGCGAGCAGCTGCGCGGCTTCGCTGCCACGCGAGATGCCGATGACGACCACGCGACGCACGCCGCGGTGATGCCGCAGCCATCGCGTCGCCCTGGCGAAGTACTCGAGCGGAATGCGCAACATCCGTCGCGGCAGTCCGCGATATCCGAAGTAGGCGAGGCCGAGCGTCGGGTATCCGTGCGCTGCCAGCAAGCGCTCGAGAATGCCGCTGGGCAGCCCGCCCTCGGAACCACCGAGCACCATGACTGCGGTGTGCTGAAGCCCGCTACCGACACCTGGGCTGAAGGTTGCGGCGAAGCCCTGAACTGCGGCCGCCGTGCTTTGGGTCGAGACGGCACCGACCGAGAGGACGCGCCGAAACTGCGCCGACGTCGTGCGCCCGCCGGTCTGTCGCACGGAGACCGTGAAGACGCGTGCGCCAGCGCCGTTCCACTGGTACTTGTCATCACCACCCCGCGCGCCCGGGACCTGCGACCAGATCAGGCCCATGCCATGGACCCCGGCGTAGCTGCCCGAGCGGGCCGGGTCGCGATCCAGATCGACGGTGCCGGTGGAGTCCGACCGGAAGCTCGCGGACGACCGCCACCGAACGCCGGCCGCATCGGCTGACGAGAGGGCGATCAGCGCCACGCTGTTCGCCGGCAGACCATGCACGACGATGTGAACGTCTTGGTCGAGCGATGACGTGCTCGGCGTGATGCTGATGCGCGGCGCGGACGCAGCCGCGGCGTGGTGCCTGCAGCCAGCCGTCGTCGCGGTCAGCAACACGGCCGTGGCGACAGCCACGAGCCGCCGCAGACCCAGGACGCTCACGTGTGCTGTTTCGCCGCAGCGGCGAGCGAACCTGCGCGACGGCACGGTCAGAGCTTGACGAGGGGGGCGTAGCGCAGCAGCAACCGCTTGCTGCCGACATCACTGCCGAAGTCGACCTCGGCCTCGGCGGTCTCGGCCTCGCCTCGTACGGCGACGACCCGGCCCATCCCGAAGGCGTCGTGAGTGACCCGGTCGCCCGGCGTCAGCGCCAGGATCGGCCGCAGCCCCGGCCCGGCCACGCGGCCGCGGCGGATGGCCCGATCAGCTGCCACTTCCCCCGCCGAGCGCTCGGTCGACCCACGCCACTCGATGAGCTCGGCCGGGATGTCGTCGAGGAAGCGCGACGCCGGGTTGTAGGACGGCGTCCCCCACGCCGAGCGGACCAGCGCACGGGACAGATGCAGTCGCTGCTCGGCACGGGTGATGCCGACATAGGCGAGCCGGCGCTCCTCCTCGAGCTCCTTCGGGTCTCCCAGGGAGCGCAGGTGCGGGAACCCACCGTCCTCCATGCCGGTGAGGAACACGGCCGGGAACTCCAGGCCCTTGGCCGTGTGCAACGTCATCAGCGTGACCACGCCGCCGCCGTCTTCGCCGTCCGGCACCTCATCGGCGTCGGCGACGAGCGACACCTGTTCGAGGAAGTCGCCGAGCGTGCCGTCCGGACGGGCCTCCTCGAACTCGCGCGCGACCGACAGGAGCTCGTTGAGGTTCTCGACCCGGCCCTCGTCCTGCGGGTCGTCACTCGCCTGCAGCTCCGCGACGTAGTGCGTCTTGTCGAGCACCGCTTCCAGCACGTCCGCCGGCGACGCGTCGACCGCTGCGACAGCGGACAGCTCTTCGATCAGCGTGACGAACTCCTGGATCGCGTTGAGCGACCGGGTGGCGAGACCCGGGACGTCCTCAGCGCGGCTCAGCGCACCCCAGAACGACAGCTGCTCGCGCTCGGCGAAGGTGTCGACACAGGCCTCGGCCCGGTCACCGATGCCGCGCTTCGGCACGTTGACGATGCGGCGCATCGACACGGCGTCGGCGGGATTGACGAGGACGCGCAGGTAAGCGAGCGCGTCGCGGACCTCGCGCCGTTCATAGAAGCGCACACCGCCGACGACTTTGTAGGGCATCCCGACGCGGATGAACACTTCCTCGAAGACCCGGCTCTGCGCATTGGTCCGGTAGAACACCGCGACGTCACACGGACGGACGCCGTGCTCTCTGCCCAGCCGCTCGATCTCACCGGCCACCCAGGCCGCTTCGTCGTGCTCGTTGTCCGCGACGTAGCCGAGGATGAGTGGCCCGTCACCGGCCTCCGACCACAGCCGCTTGGGCTTGCGGTCGGGGTTCTTCGCGATGACGGCGTTGGCCGCGGACAAGATCGTCTGCGTCGACCGGTAGTTCTGCTCGAGCAGGACGACGGTGGCGTCCGGATAGTCGGCTTCGAACTGCAGGATGTTGCGGATCGTCGCCCCGCGGAACGCATAGATGCTCTGGTCGGCGTCACCGACAACGCAGAGCTCCGACTTGTTGTCTGCGGCTCCGACGAGCTCCTTCACCAGGACGTACTGAGCGTGGTTGGTGTCCTGGTATTCATCGACGAGCACATGCCGGAACCGCCGCCGATAGTGCTCGGCGACTTCGGGGAAGAGCTGCAACAACGTGACGGTGGTCATGATGAGGTCATCGAAGTCGAGTGCGTTGGCGCGCCGCAACCGGTCCTGATAGAGCGCGTAAGCCTCGGCCACGGTCTTCTCGATGTGATTTGCAGCCTTCGCTTTCGCGGTCTCGAAGTCGACCAGCTCGTTCTTGAGGTTGCTGACCTGGGCGGCGATCGACCGGGGCGGATAGCGCTTCGGGTCCAGGTCGAGGTCGCGACAGACCGTCGTCATCAGACGACGTGAGTCGTCGGCGTCGTAGATGGAGAACGACGACGAGAAGCCCAGTCGCTTGCCTTCGGACCGCACGATCCGCACGCAGGCCGAATGGAACGTCGAGACCCACATCGCCTTGGCCCGCGGCCCGACGAGATGCGCGACCCGGTCCTTCATCTCACCCGCGGCCTTGTTGGTGAAGGTGATGGCGAGGATCTCTCCCGGTGCGGCGCCGCGCTCGGCGATGAGCCAGGCGATCCGGTGCGTCAGCACGCGGGTCTTGCCCGACCCGGCGCCCGCGACGATCAGCAGCGGGCCGCCGTGGTGGAGCACGGCCGCGCGTTGCTGGGGGTTGAGACCTTCGAGGAGGGTCGCGGAGTCCACGGCGATCCGCGGCCGCGGCCGATCCGGCGGTTGACCTGCTGCGCCCGGATCGTCGGGTTCGGGCACCGGCGATACGCCGTCGAAGAGACTGCTCACGGTGGCCCCGAGGGTACGCCGGATAGCCTCGATGGCGTGCTCGACGACACACAGGTGGACAGCGCGCTGGTGATCACGGCGCATCCCGACGATGTCGACTTCGGCGCGGCCGGCACGGTCGCACTGTGGGTCGACGCCGGCATCAAGGTCAGCTACTGCGTGATCACCGATGGCGACGCGGGCGGCTTCGACCCGGCGGTGCCGCGAGACCAGATCGGCGGCATCCGCCAAGGCGAGCAGCGGGCCGCGGCCACCGAGGTCGGGGTGTCCGACGTCGAGTTCCTCGGCTACCCCGACGGCCGGCTCGAGGTGACGATGAACCTGCGCCGGGACCTCGCCCGGGTAATCCGCCAGGTGCGGCCACAGCGGGTCATCTGCCACAGCCCACTGCGCAACATGGAGCGCATCCCGGCGAGTCACCCGGACCATCTCGCCGCCGGCGAGGCGGCGATGTGCGCGATCTACCCCGATGCCCGCAACCCCTTCACCCACTCCGAGATCGCTGACCTCGAGCCCTGGACGGTGCCCGAGACCTGGGTGATGGGGATGGAGCGGGTCAACCGTTACGTCGACATCACCGAGAGGTTCGACCGCAAGCTCGCGGCGCTGCGGGCCCACGCCAGCCAGCACCCGGACCCATCGAGGCTCGACCCGCTGGTCCGCGGCTGGAACGGCTTCAACGCCCAGAACGGCGGGCTCCCGGACGGCCGGCTGGCCGAGGCGTTCTGGGTGTTCGAGACGGGCTGATGGCCGTGGCTGAGGAGCAGTCCGAGGGCGCGCCGCGACACCTTTCGCGGTCCTCGCTCGTTGTCCCGATCGTGGCGACGCAGCGTGACATCCGTTTCTCGCTGCAGCTCGACAGCCTCGCCGCTCGGATGGAAGCCGCGGAAGCGCTGCTCAGCGACCTCCGCGCCGAGCACGAGGCCCTGCTGGCCAGCCAGGCCGCCGCGGTCGACGACGACGGCGTTCCGCGCACGGACGGTGTGTGGCTGGGCCACGGACTCGTCGAAGCGGCGATCCAGCTGCTGCAACCGGCTGCCGGGATGTCGGAGCCCGACCAGCGCGGCTGACCGCCGAGCTAGAGCTCGAGCACCATCCGCGTGTTGCCCAGGATGTTGGGCTTGACGTGTTCGAGCGCGAGGAACTCCGCCACCCCCTCGTCGTAGGACCGGAGCAGCTCCTCGTAGACCTCCGGAGCGATCGGTGCACCGTCGAGCTCGCGGAAACCGTGCCGCTGGAAGAAGTCGACTTCGAAGGTCAGGCAGAAGACCCTGCTGACGCCGAGGTCGCGTGCCCGGGCGAGCAGCCGGTCGAGCAGGTCGTGCCCGACGCCGGTGCCCCGCACGGCCGGGTCGACGGCGAGCGTCCGGACCTCCGCAAGGTCCTCCCAGATGACGTGCAGCGCCCCGCACCCGACGAGCGTTCCGTCCGGGCGAGCGGAGACGACGAACTCCTGCACGTCTTCGTAGAGGGTGACCGTCGGCTTGTCGAGGAGGATGCCTCGCGGCGCGTAGAGGTCCACGAGGCGGCGGATCTCGGCGACGTCGCAGGTGCGCGCCGACCGCACCTCGGCGGTCACGACCGCCAGCTCACAGGTGGACGGGGCAGTCGCTCGCAAGCGGGCCCAGGGCATCAGCGACGGCATCGAGCTGTCTCCGGTCGAGCCGGTCGACGAGGTGGGCACGAACGCCGCGCAGGTGCGTCGGATAGGCCGCCTTGAGCCGGCGCACACCCTCGGGGGTGACGACCGCGTAGACGACCCGAGCGTCACCCGAGCACCGCTCGCGCTCGACCAACCCGTCGCGGACGAGCTTGTCGACGAGCCGGGTCAGGCCACTCGGCGTCAGGACCGCGAATGACGCCAGCTGGCTCATGCGCAGCCGACGGCCGGGAGCCTCGGACAAGTGAGCCAGCACCTCGTACGCCGGCAGGGTGAGGCCGTGCTCGGCCTCCAGGTCGGCCTCGAGCTGGCGGATGATCCGGGCATGGGCATGGATCAGGGCATGCCAGGCCGCCATCTCCCGGACATCGAGCGGCAGGTGGGGCCTGGTGGTGGGCACGACGACATTCTATGCCAGGAATACTTGCGTAGGCAATCTT
>JAVEEH010000003.1 GCA_030840545.1 Frankiaceae bacterium
CGCCGCAGATCTCGTAGGAGTCGCTGGAGCCGGGCGGATAGAGGTTGGTGCCGTTGTCCTGCAGGCCGGCGATGATCTCGCCGTTGGGCCCCTCGACGGCCCGGTAGGGCAGCAGGTTGTTGAAGTGTGTCGGCGACTTCCAGACGGCGTTGCGGAAACTGGCGGCGGCCGCGTGATCCTGCCGGAACACACCGCCGTCGTTGCCGATCCACAGCCGGCTCTTGCCGGCGCCCTGGTTGACCAACGCGACACCGTGCTGGTCCGGGTGGGTGACCTGCCCGCTGTACGACGAGCTGGGGCCCGGGCACGAGCCGGGCGGCGTCACGCCTGTCGTCACGATGCCGCAGGCAGAGACATAGGCGTCGATCGACTCGAACGGCAGCGGCTTGGCCGCGGCACCGGAGACCGGCGCAGACGTGGTCGCGTCGGCGAGGCTCTGGAAGACCTCCTCTTCGCCGATCAGCAACCGCTTGCCGTTGGGGTCGAAGCTGATCCAGCCGTTGTACCAAGCCTGGATCCCGACGTTGTAGCCGAGCAGGCTCGCGGCGGACAGCACCGCTTGGGTGCTGCCTGGTGACGCGGTCAGCGCCTCGGACGTCGCCACCTCGTCCCAGGTCTTGCCGTCGTCGCTCGAGCGGTAGACGCCGTTGAGGCTCGTCGGATGCGGGATGCCCAGCGGGTCAGCCGGGTCGGCCGGGCCGGCCACGCCGGAGGACCGGTGACCGGCGTCCGCGACGAGCGCGAACAGGTATTTGCGGTCGGGGGTGAGCACCAGCCGGGTGCGGCCGATCGGGTCGTTCGAGATGTGGCCATAGGGCTGCTTCCAACCGTTGACCTGGCTCGACACGTCGACCCGCTTGAAGCTGCCGCGGGCGCCGTCCTTGGTCGACACATAGAGGCCGTTGCCGGGCGCGGCGGGCGTCGTCGAGCCGTCCGCGTGCGTGATGGTGACGTTGCCGGCGACGTAGCCGACGGCGGCGAAGACCTTGTAGGCCTGCCCGGTGCCGCGCTTGACCAGGACGTCGGAGGTCCAGGAGCCGACCGGCGTGCCGGGTGCCGGTGCGGTGCCCGCCTTGTTGGTCGGCAGCAGCACGTTGGTGAATGTCACCCCGCGGTCGTGCGAGCGGAACAGACCGCCGGTGGTCGCGGCGAAGACCGTGCCGTCGGGCCCGACGGCCACCTGCTGGCCGGCGCCGTGCACCGAGGACTTCGACGCGTGCCAGGTCTTGCCGGCGTCATGGGAGTAGTAGGCGCCGACGCCACCGAACTCGCCGCCGCCCTGGAAGCCCTGACCGGTGATGGCGTAGACGTTGCGGTGCAGCTGCGGGTCGACGGCGATTGCCGCGACGGGCACGGCCGGGATCCCGTGCGCGCGATGCCAATGCGTGCCGGCGTCGATGGTCTTGAACACGCCGCCGCCGGTGCCGAGATAGGCGGTGTTGCCGGCTTTGCTGCCCGGGTCGGTCGCGATCGCCAGCACGATGCCGGTGGTGGGCTTGCGCCCTTCATCAGTGGCATAGCGCGCATCGTTGAGCAGCCGGCCGGTCGGGCCGACCTGGCGCCACCGCTTGGCGTTGGCCGCGAGCTGGGCCTTGGCGGCCTGTGCCATGGCCGAGCGGTCGAACGCCACTGGGTCGGCGCCGGCGGGGGCCGCGGCGAGGTTGATCGCGTCCTGCTGCCCGAGCAGCGGCGCGGCCTCGCGGTGGAACACCCGGTCGATGGCCCGCTGCTCGTCGCTGCGGCTCGTGGACGACGCGGCGGCCGACGCCGCGGCCGTGGCGGGACGGGGCGCACCGCCCGCACCGGCGACCAGCGCGGCGGCGACGAGCGACGCGAGACCCGCGGTCGTCAGAGCAGTGGACAACCTGGGGCGAGGATTGCCGGACAACGAGAACATGGGTGTTCCTTCTTCTCACGACACTGGAAGGCGTTCGGTCACAGCGGGCGGCGCCGAGATATTTTCCAGGATGCGTCGGGCTGCGACCTGACGCAAGGCAGGCACGCCTTCTCTATCCCCCGCGTCAGGCCATGGCCTGGCTCCCTGCACCAAGACGTTCGGCATCCCGGGCCCGGGTCCTGCCTCCTGTTACCGTCGGATGAGTTGTACGCCGACGTACCGCAGCAAGGGGGACGGAGTGGCACAACCGGGGTTGCTTGCCGGCGGTCACACTGCTGCGGGCCTTCCCCGCGGCCGTCACCGGCTTCCGAGCGAACAGGTCAGCGACGACCAGCGGCGCCGGATCCTGCGCGCCATGGTCGCGGTCGTGGCCGAGCAAGGCTTCGCGGCGACCACGGTCGCCGAGGTCGTGCGCCGGGCCAAGGTGTCGCGCACCTCTTTCTACGCGCAGTTCGCCGACCGGGAAGCCTGCTTCGTCGCGGCCATCGCCGCGGGCCGCCGGCTGCTGGTCGACGCGGTGTCGACAGCCGTCCAGGACCAGCCGGTCAGTGCATCCGACGTCGACCTGCTGCGGGCCGGGCTGCGGGCCTACCTCGCCTTCCTGCGCGACGAGCCGGCGTTCGCCACCGCGTTCTATCTCGAGCTGCCGTCGGTCGGACGTCAGGGCGGCGAGCGGCTGGCCGAGGCGCGCAGCAAGCTCACCGCGCGCACCGCCGTCTGGCACAGCCGCGCGCGCACCCGCCACCCGGACTGGCCGCAGGTGCCGGCCGAGGTCTACCGCGCGCTCACCGCTGCGACCGAGGAGCTGGTGAGCGCGCGGGTGCGGGCCGGGGAGGCCGACCGGCTGCCCGAGCTGGAAGACGTCGTCGTCGCGCTGCACCTGCGGCTGCTGACGGAGGGTGCCTGGGTCAAGCCACTCCCGCTCCCGCCGGCGAGCGGCTAGATTTCGGCCGTGACGCCCGGTCTGCTGGCATGTCTCGTCCTCGCGGCAACGTCCGCCGTCGCGGCCTGGCATCTCGACGGATTGGTCGACCGGATGCTCGTGCTGGCGGAAGCCCGCCGTGCGCTCCGCCGAGCGGCCCGGGGCCGCTGACTCAGCCGAGAAGAGGCGTGCCGGGGCGAGCCTCGATCGTGCTCAGCAGCGTGCGGAGCAACTGGTTGAGCGTCGTCAGCTCGCCCGGGGCCAGCCCGCTCAACAGGTCGATCTCCTTGGCCGCCTGTTGGGTGACGGCGCTGTCGATCTGCTTCTCACCCACCGGGGTCAGCTCGACGAGCACGCCGCGGCGGTCGCGCGGGTCAGGCACTCGCCGGACAAGCCCCGCATTCTCCAGGCGATCGAGCCGGTTGGTCGTTGCGCCGGAGGACAACATCAGCGCTCGGCTGAGATCGCCGGCGGACATCTGCCGGTTCTTGGATCTCGTCGCCAACCGCAAGAGCAGCTTGTACTCGCCGTAGTTGAGCCCCTGGGCTGCCAGCGTGGCCTCGAACGCCCGGGTCACGTGCTTGCCAATCGCAGCCACCCGGTCGACGACACCCTCGACCTCCGGATGGATCTCCGGATAGCGGGAGCCGATGTCGGTGATGCAGAAGTCGACCGAGTCTGAGTCGTCGTTCATGGCGGGATCATAACTCCAGATCGAGTATCTTGACATCGAGAGTTCTCTGCTAGAGTATCTCGATGTCAAGAGATATGGAAGGGGTAGCCATGTATGACCCGCTCGCACTGGACCGCCAGCGCATCGACCAGGACCGGCTCCGCCGCCGCGCCGAGACCGCGTGGCGCCGGTTCGCCGTCCCCGCTGCCGACATCGCCAAGGCCGCCGAGGTCGACGCCGACGTCCACCGTCGGTCGTTCCTGCGGGTGGCACTGGCCGGGGTCGGCGTGCACCACCGCCCGGCCAAGCCCTGCACCGACTGCTAGCCGCCCACCCGCTAGCCGACGCGCCTCGCGGCTCGCGGGGTCATCCCGAACGCGGTCACTGCGCCCAGCAGTGCGACGCCGGCAATGACCCACCACGCGTTGCGGAACGCCCCGAGCAGCTGACCGAAGCCGGCCGGGGTGCCGAGCACGGCGACGAACAGGCTGACGCCGAGCGTCAAGCCGATCTGCCGCGCCATCGTCACCACGGCTGACCCGGTCGCCGACCGGTCCGGCGGCAGGTCGGCTGTTGCGGCCGAGATGATCGTCGGGAAGGCGAAGCCGACACCCACTCCCCCGATGAGCCAGCCCGGCAGGAAGTCTGCGGCGTACGAGGAGTTGGCGCCGACACTCAGCGCGACCAGCGCCGTCCCGACCGCGAACAACGTGCAACCGAGCGCCGCGAGGTGACCGACGCGCACCCGATGCGCGACCCGCTGTGAGACAGCGGCGAACACCGGCACCATCAACGGTCCGGGCGCGATCGCGAGGCCCGTGCGCAACGCCGACCAGCCCCACGCCTCCTGCAGCCACAGCACCGCTGCGAGCAACCCGCCGGCGAAGGCGACCGAGAACAGCACCGCGGTGATGTTGGCCCAGGCGAACGCGCGCACCCGCAGCAGCGCGGGCTCGACGACCGGCAGCGGGTGCCGGTTGGAGCGGGCCCAGAACCCGGCGATGCCAAGCACGGCGACGACGAACGTCGCCACGTCGTACGACGACGACCAGCCCCAGCTCGGGCCCTTGACCAGACCGAGGGCCAGCGCGCCGATGCCGACGGCGATGAGCAGTGCGCCGAGCAGGTCGGGGACGCGGGTGACGGTGGCATCCCGCGAGTCGGGGACGAAGCGTCGCGCGGCCGCGAGCCCGAGCACTCCGACCGGCAGGTTGACGATGAACACCCAGCGCCAGCTCGCCTGCACGAGAAGGCCACCGACAACTGGCCCGGCCGCAGCCGCGAGGGCACCGATCGCTGCCCAGATCCGCACCGCACGGACGCGTCCGGCGGCCGGCGTCGCGGCCAGCAGCAGGCCGAGGCTGGTCGGGGTGAGCGCCGCGGCGCCGACGGCTTGCAGGCCGCGGAACGCGACCAGGCTCCACAGGTTGGGCGCGGCGGCACACGCCGCGCTCGCGACTGTGAACAGCGCGAGCCCGCCGAGGAAGCCGCCCAGCCGGCCGTAGCGGTCGGCGAGGCGCCCCAGCGGCACGAGCAGCGCGGCGTAGAGCACCGCATAGCCGTTGAGCACCCAGCTCAGGTCGGACAGCGACG
>JAVEEH010000056.1 GCA_030840545.1 Frankiaceae bacterium
GCGTGGGGGGAGCGCCTTGTCGAGTGCTGTGAGCGTTGCACCGGCCGAACCGCGCCCGCTTGCCGGGGCAGTCGGCCAACTTGTCGCGCAAGGTGGTCGTTCGGCGCTGCGCGCCGTGGTGCTGCCGGCGCTGTTCGTGGCTACCGTCGCCTGGCTCGTCACGGCCCGCAGCAGCGGCTCGATGTCGATGGGCACAGCGGCGTTCATCGGCAGCTGGGTCGTGATGATGGTCGCGATGATGCTGCCGGCGGTGGCACCGGTGGTCGGCCTCTACGCCCTGGCGGCTCGACGCAACGTCGTCGCCGCCGTGCCGGTGTTCCTCGGCGGCTACCTCGTTGTGTGGGCTGCCTCGAGCGTCCCCGCCTATGCCGTGTCCCGCGTCGTGTCCGACCCGCTGATGATGGGCCGGCCGTGGGTGGCCAGGTTGACCGGCGGCACGCTCATCGCCGCCGCGGCCTACCAGCTGACGCCACTGAAGGCCGCGTGCCTGGCGCACTGCCGGTCGCCGTTGTCGTTCTTCCTCGCCCGCACCCGCGGCCTCGCGCGGCCCCGGGCGGCGTTTGCCGCAGGTGTCGGCCACGGCCTCTATTGCCTCGGCTGCTGCTGGGCCTTGATGGCGGTGCTCGTGGTGCTCGGCGGCATGCAGCTCGGCTGGGCGCTCGCGCTGGCGCTGGTGATCAGCCTCGAGAAGCTCGCGCCGTGGGGTGCCGTGGTCGCGCGCGGCGTCGCGGTGGGAGCGGCCGGACTCGGCATCGCGTTGCTCGTCGCACCCGGGCTGCTCGACCATCTTGTCTCGATGTCCACGTCCATGAACACACCGATGTAGGGAGGGCCAGATGTCAGCGACGGCGACCGAGCAGAAGACGAAGTGGCAGCTCAAGGGCCGCGGCTATGAGTTCTGCAACTGCCAGCCTGGCTGCACGTGCAACTTCTCCGGCTTCCCGACGTCGGCGGACGGCAGCTGCAAGGCGTTCGTCGGCAACGTCATCACGTCCGGACACTGCGGCGACGTCGACCTGTCCGGCGTGACGGCGGTCGCGATCATCGACTGGCCCAAAGCCATCCATGACGGCGGCGGGCGCGCTGTGTTCGTCGTCCCGCCGGAGACGACCGACGACCAGGTCGGCGCGCTGTCCCAGATCTACACCGGCCAGCTCGGCGGCATGCCGTGGGAGATCCTCGGCGGCACGTTCGAGGTCGTCGGACTGGTGAAGACGCCGGTCAGCATCAGCGCGGACGGCCTCGACGTCACGATGACCGCCGACGGCGTGGGCACGGCAGCGGGTCGCTACTTCGCCAACCCGGTGACCGGTGAACGGCACGAGGCTCACATCGTGCTGCCGGACGGCTTCATCTGGACCAAGGGAGAGTGCGGGGTCGGCTCGTTCGAGGTCGACGCCGAAGGGATCGCGCTGTCGTTCAAGGACAGCAACTGGATCTACTACGAGTTCGACTGGTCCAACGCCGGCTGACGGTGCTGACCGCTGGTCAGTCGCAGGCGTGCAACCCGGGCGCCTGCCCCAGTCCGTGCTCGCGGGCGCTCGTGGGCAGGTCGCCCAGGTCTCGCTGGGCCGGCGGCAGGGGACCGCCGTTGCCGAGCCCGTGGCCGGAGTTTCCGGCACAGCGCCCGTGGTCCGCCGGCAGCGGCGCCACCGAGTGCTGACCTGGGTTGCTGTCTGACCGGTCGTGCTGCCGCGCGGGTCGTCCCCCGGCGCCGGCCTGTGCCGCACTTGCCGGTGCGTGGTGCCGCGCCGGCTTGGCCGCGTGCCGCTGCACCTGGCGGGCACCGTGATGATGCGCCGGCGCAACCGGCGTCGGCGCCACAGCGGGACCCGGCTTGGCGTGCTTGACGCCGTCGACAACCGCAACGACCGGGTGAGTGTGGGCGTGGCCGTGGTGCGGACCGACCGGTGCGAGCGTTGTCACGGCCACGACGCCCGCGACCGCTCCCGCTCCCGTCGCGGCGTTCCGACCGCCGTTGAGGATGGCGGCCTCGAGCCGTGGCATGCCGGCGAGGAAGGGCACCTGGGTGAACCATGCGATCGGACCCATGGCCCGGCGCAACCGGCCGAGGGAGATGTTGAGAAAGGCACGGACGACCATCGGGTCGAAGTGGCTGCCGGCACACCTGGCCAGCTCGGCTCGGGCGACCCCCGGGTCGACGGCCCGGCTGTAAGGACGGGGTGAGGTCATCACTTCGAAGGCGTCGGCAACGGCGACGATCCGGGCGCCGAGACTGATGTCGTTGCCGGCCCGGCCGTGCGGATAGCCGTCACCGTCCCACCGCTCGTGGTGCTCCTCGATCGCCGCAGCCCACAACCCCAACCAAGGCGCCAGTGGCGCAGCGATCTCGGCGCCGCGCAACGGGTGGGCCCGCAGCACCGACCACTCCGACGGGCTCGGCTTTCCGGGCTTGTTCAGCAGCCTCGGTGGCACCTTCAGCTTGCCGATGTCGTGGATGAGCGCCGCCCAGCGCAGCCGGTCACGATCGGCCTCGCCGAGTCCGAGCTCCTCGGCGAGCAAGTCGTTGTAGGCCCGGACCCGCTCGCAGTGACCCCGGGTCCGTCGGTCGTGGATCGCCAGGCTGGAGAGCAGTGTGATGATCTGCGTCGCTGCCTCGACCGGTGTGCCGGTCTGCTCGCCGGACTTCGCCGCCTCGACCTGCTCGCGCAGCCGATGACTGTTCCAGGTGCGGGCGGCCAGCCGGAAGCGCTTCGGCGCCTTGTCGGGGAAGAGCAATGACAGCCGCAAGAGCCAGGCCAGCGGCAGCAACCGCCGGGCCGCCCGGTCGACCAGCCACATCGCTGTCGTCGACGACACCACGACGACCGCCCACCACGCCAGCGCGGCACCCAGGTCGTGCGCACGCGGAAGTGTTGCGCTCACCAGCGCTGCACAGGTGACGGCAGCGGCGACGGGCACGGTGAGCACGACGAGCTGCGTGCATCGGGCGACGATCGGCCGGGGGACCCACCGATGCTCGCTGCGGTCGACGACCGGCGTCGGCGCCGTGCCACCGCGTGGTCGCGGCCGGGGGAGCGAGGCGGCGACGTCGCGGGGCGACGCCGGCTGGTCCAGGCGGGTCCTGGCTGTGTCGTTCCGCACGGTCACGGCGGTGCCTCCGGTGTCCGTCGCACGCACGGCGACGAACCGACGGACCAGTGCACCCGTCCTGGGTCCGGGGACGGCCATGCACGTGGCGCAACCGGCAACGTACCCCTGATTGTTGCTCAGCGAAACCAGTCACTTACCCAGCGTGATGTTCCTGACAAATCGGTCAGCCGGGCAGGTCGTCCTTCCACGCCGGCTGCGGGTCGCCGAACACGTCCGGCAGGTCGGTGCTCACCCGGCCCGGGAAGGCCGGCGCGCGCTTGTCGAGGAATGACGCGATGCCCTCACGGACGTCGCTGGCCTGACCGAGCAGATGCATCGCCCGGGAGTCGGCCACGTGTGCGTCGTACGGCGAACCCATCGTCAGACCGCGCCACATCAGCTGCCGGGTGAGGGCAACGCTGACCGGTGCGGTGTTGTCGACGATCTCGCGGGCCAGGTCGTGTGCCGCGGCGAGCAGCTCGGCTGCGGGATGAATGCTGCGCACGAGGCCGCCGGCGTGGGCTTCGGCAGCGGTGAAGACGCGACCGGAATAGAGCCACTCCGCGGCCCGGCTCGGCCCGACCAGTCGCGGCAGGAACCACGACGACGCGGCCTCGGTGACGATGCCGCGGCGGGTGAAGACGAAGCCGAGCTTGGCGCCGTCCGCGGCCAACCTGATGTCCATCGGCAGCGTCATGGTCACGCCAACACCGACGGCCGGGCCGTTGATCGCGGCGATGAACGGCTTGCGGGACTCGAAGATGCGCAGACTGACCAGCCCGCCGCCGTCGTGTGGCGCGCCCTCGGCCGTGCCGCCACGGCGCTTGTAGTCGAACGTGTCGCCGCCCGCGGACAAGTCGGCCCCGGCGCAGAACGCACGGCCGGCTCCCGTCACGATGACGACGCGCACATCGTCGTCCGTGTCGGCCCGGTCGATCGCCGCGACCAGCTCGTCCTTCATGACGGGCGTGAACGCGTTGAGCTTGTCGGGCCGGTGCAACGTGATGGTCAGCACGCCGTCGTCGACGTCGTACCGGATCTGCTCGAAGTCGGTCATCTGCCTGCTCTCCCTGTCGCGGTCGAGCACCAGCATGCCGGTCAGGTGACGAAGCGGCGCGCGAGCGTCGGGCTGCCCATCGAGCCGACCTGCACGACGGCACCCGTGTGCGGCGCATGCAGCATCCGCCCGGACCCGAGTGCGAAGCCGACGTGGCCGATGGTGCCGCCCTCGTCGAAGAACAGCAGGTCCGAGCTGGACGCACCCGAGACCGTCGTCGCGGTGCCCGCGCCGGCCTGGTCGTCAGCGTCGCGCGGGATCACCACACCGTGCACGCGATAGACCAGCTGCGTGAAGCCGGAGCAGTCGACGCCGAAGCCGGAGCGCCCACCCCACAGGTAGGCGACGCCGAGAAACCGGCGCGCGGTGGAGACGACCGACGAGCGGGTGAGCCGCAGGGCCGGGCGGCTCGCCGGCCGCACGACGACGTCACCCGCGGTGACCGTCAGCGTGCGATGCGTCGGCGACGCGACGGTGATGGTGTCCTGGGCGCGTTGCAGCACCGGAAGGCGGGTGCCGAAGCTGACCTCGATCCGCTTGTCGCCGGCGGGGTTGCGCAGCCACGTCGTGAGCCGCGTCACCGTCGCGACATCCGTGGTCGACACCGGAGCCGTCGACGTGGTCTGACGCGCGGGCAGCCAGCCGGGATAGCCGTGCGAGTTGCGGTGCGTCGGCTGGCCGACCGCAGTGACGTGCAGCCAGGTGCCACTGCTGCCGATGACCCGCAGCCGCTCGCCGTAGAGGGCTTGGGTCTCGACCCGGCCGGCCAGGTCGCGACGGTCAGCAGTCGTCATCGCGCGCAACCAGCGGCGCACGTGTGCGGGGGCGGACAACGCCGGAGCATCGATGCTGCGCGGCGCCGACGGCGACGTCCACAATGTCGCGACCGAGACTTTGACCCAGACGGTGGTCGCGGCGGTGCCGGCATCGGCGGATGGAGAGACCGCGAGTGGTGCGACCGCGCCACCGCAACCGATCGCGAGAGCGAGCGCGGCAGCGGCCGGCCAGCGCATCGCCATGCAGGTCGCCCCCTCGTCTCGCCTCATCATGGACGACGCGCACCGCCCGCGCCGCGTTGTCGCGGCACGTGCAAGCATGCCGCCCATGGGCGGTTGGAAGGCATCGGACATTCCCACCCAGGCCGGACGGGTGGCCGTCGTCACGGGCGCGAACAGCGGGCTCGGGCTCGTGACGGCGCGCGAGCTCGCGCGGGCCGGAGCGCAGGTCGTGATGGGCTGCCGCGACCAGACGCGGGGAGCGGCCGCACTCAAGCGGGTCCGCGCCGAGGTGCCGGGTGCCGACGTGACGCTCGAGTCGCTCGACCTTGCCGCTCTCGCGTCGGTGCGGGCCTTCGCGGCGCGGGTGTCCACGTCGTATGACGGCGTGGACGTGCTGGTCAACAACGCCGGGGTGATGGCGATCCCGCGCGCAGAGACCGCCGACGGCTTCGAGATGCAGTTCGGCACCAACCACCTCGGCCACTTCGCCTTGACCGGGTTGTTGCTGCCGTCGTTGCTCGGCCGGCCGGGCTCGCGGGTGGTGACCGTGAGCAGCACCGCGCACAAGCCTGGCTTGATCGACTTCGATGACCTGATGGGCACCCGGTCCTACAAGAAGTGGGGCGCCTACTCCCAGTCGAAGCTGGCCAACCTGCTGTTCGCCTACGAGCTGCAGCGCCGGCTGTCCGCGGCCGGTGCGCCGACGATCAGCGTCGC
>JAVEEH010000058.1 GCA_030840545.1 Frankiaceae bacterium
ATCAACGATGTGCGCATGCCGTGCAGTCCGGAGCGGATCTGGCGCGCACTTCAGGGAGGAACGTCATGATTCCTCCGGAGTTCGATTACGTGAAGGCAGGGTCGGTCGACGAGGCGGTCGCTGCCCTGACCGACCACGGCGAGGACGCCAAGGTGCTGGCGGGCGGACAGAGCCTGATCCCGCTGCTGCGGCTGCGGCTGGCATATCCGAGCGTGCTCGTCGATGTGGGCGGGGTCGCGGAGATGCGCGGCGTCCGCGACGACGGCGACGCGATCGTCATCGGCTCGTCGACGACGCACGCCGAGGTGATTGCCGACCCTTTGGTGCAGCAGCACGCTCCGTTGGTGGCCAAGGCGACCGTCACGGTCGCCGACCGGCAAGTCCGCCACCGCGGCACCTTCGGTGGTTCGTTGTCCCACGCCGACCCGGCGGGTGACCTGCCGGCGGTCGCGGTCGCTCTCGACGCGCTGCTGGTCGTCGCCGGCGCTGGTGGTTCCCGGCGCGAGGTTTCGGCAGCCGACTTCTTCGTCGACTACCTGCAGACCGCGCTTGCGCCCGACGAGCTGGTCGTCGAGGTGCGCCTGCCCAAGCTCGGCGACGGCTGGGGGTTCCACTACGAGAAGTTCCATCGGGTCGCGCAGGCATGGGCCATCGTCGGAGTCGCTGCGGCGGTGAAGCGTGACAACGGGTCGATCGTCGAAGCACGCATCGGGCTCACCAACATGGGTGCCCGCCCCGTCCGCGCGACCGCGGTGGAGGCAGCTCTCGCCGGTGCGGGCGCCGATGAGACGTCGGTCGCCGCTGCCGCGGCGCACGCCGACGAAGGCACCGAACCGCCCAGCGACCTGGGTGGCCAGGCCGACTACCGCCGTCACCTCGCGCGAGTGCTCACCCGCCGCGCTGTCCTTGCCGCCGCCGGCGGCTAGCGCGACCGCGCAAGCCCCGACGTAACCTCTGCGGGGTGACTTCCTGGGCTGCGCACGAACGCTCCGCGCTGGTCGATGTGCTCCACGAGCTCGGACCGGACGCACCGACATTGTGCGAGGGCTGGACGACGAAGGACCTTGCCGCGCACGTCTATGTCCGGGAGCGGCGTCCCGACGCCGCTATCGGTGTGCTGCCGCTCGGCCCGCTCTCGGCCTACACCGAACGCGTCATGGCGAGCGTGCTGCGGGTGCACGGTTACGACGAGATCGTGCAGCGGCTGCGCACCGTCGCGCCGATCGTCCGGATCGCTCATCTCGACGAGGCCATCAACACGGTCGAGTTCTTCGTGCACACCGAAGACGCACGTCGACCCAACGGACTGCCGCCGCGCGACATGCCGGAGGAGTTCGAACGCAAGATCTGGGGCCGGCTGTCGAAGCAGGGCCGGATGTCGTTCCGGCGCGTCAAGGCGCGGGTCCGGTTGGTGCCGACGGTCGGGGAGCCGGTCGAGTTCGGGACCGGCGAGACGGTCGAGGTGCGCGGCCGACCGAGCGAGCTGCTGCTGCTGGCCTACAACCGCAAGGCCGACGCCAAGGTCGATCTGCTCGGCGACGGCGCCGCGGTCGAAGCGTTGCAAAGCGCCAGGCTCGGCCTCTGACTTACGCAGGCTGCATGGCAGCGTCGATCCCGGACGTTGTCGCGCCGGAGACGATGGAGACATAGTTGGCAGTGGCTGCCGAGGGCTGGGCGTCCCACCACTGCGTCGCGTACAGGCCGTTCCGGAGGTCCGAGAACTCAACGCGATAGGTGCCGGCAGGCGCCAACCCTATGAGCGTGAAGGTCCCGTCCGCGCCGGTCTCGGCACCGCTGGACGTCGCCGTGTCTGGGCTGGCTGCATTCACGGTGATGCCCGACAGCGGAAGACCCGTCTGGGCATCGGTGACGGTTCCCGTGATGGTGCCGGCCTCGACGAGGGGTTCGTCCGCCACGGTCGTGTTCGGCGCTTGTACGGCGACCCGCGTTGCCGTCTGCATGGTGGCCGAGTGGTCGAAGAACTCCGTGGCGTAGTAGGGGTGTGGGACGACACCGTCGAAGGGGCATTCGGAGAACATCAGGATGTAGGTGTTCCCCGTCGGCAGATCCGGGATCGTGTAGGTCCCGTCGAGCCCGGTGTGGGCCGACGTATAGCTGGCGTCGCTGACGCAAATCCCCGCGATCGGCAGGCCGGTGTTCTCGTCAGTCACCTGCCCGGTGATCGTGCCGCCCAGCTCCAGCGCGGCGTCCTCCGTGAGTTCGTGCTGGGTGTATCCGTCGACCGTGAGGTCCCGGGACTGGTCGAGATAGGCCGGAGTGCTCCGACAGTCGTTGAAGAGCAGCTGGTAGGTGTCGTTCGGTAGCGGCAGCCGGTAGTGGCCGCTGCCGTCGGTCGTCGTCTGTATTGCCGGGACGTGGATCCCGCGCAGAGCGCGGACGCAGATGCCCTGGATCGGCGCGCCGTCGGTCCGACCTGTCACGACACCGGTCACGATCGCACCCGCGGTCATCTTCGCGTTGATGCCGGGACGGGCTTGGGCGGCCGCGTCGGTGCCGCCCATCGTCAGGGGTGTAGCGCCGGCCGCGTTCGGTGCATCGTTCCACCGCTGAGTCAGGTAGACCGGGTTGCTCCCGCAGTCCGTGAAGGACACGAGGTAGGTGCCGTCGGGGAGCAGGAACTTGTAGGCGCCGACCGCGTTCGTCTGACCCGAGTAGGCCCGGGCCGGTGTCGCACCCGGGACCGTCTGCACCGCGACGCAGATGCCTTCGAGCCGATTACCACTGAGCCCGTCGGTCACTTGGCCGGCGAGCACGTGGTCTCTCGTGGCTGCGAACGCGTTCGCCGGTAGAACAGTCGCCGCGAGCACCACGACAAGAGGAACGACGATCCTGATGCGCGACACGAATCCCCCTGGCAATGCCTTGGCTGGTGGCGGCACATTAGTAAGGAAGGTCCGACTTGTCGCCCGAGGTCAGTTCGGCGCCGGCGCACGACGGGGCACACTGGAAGCGTGGACATCACCGGCCCGGGCGAGCTTGCCGTTGCGCTGGACGCGCAGGGCTACCTCGCCGACGACGGCGTCGCGACCGCTGCCTATCTCGCCCTCGCGATGCGTCGGCCGCTGTTCGTCGAGGGCGACGCCGGCGTCGGTAAGACCGCTCTCGCGCAAGCCATGGCCGGTGCGCTCGACGCACCGCTCATCCGCTTGCAGTGCTACGAGGGGATCGACGCGGCCCAGGCGCTGTACGACTGGGACTTCCCGCGGCAGCTGCTGCACCTGCGCGCCGCCGAGGCGGCCGGTCGCGCCGGCGACACCGGAGCCGAGGCGCTCGAGCACGAGCTCTACAGCCGCCGCTTCCTCATCGCCCGCCCGCTGCTGCAGGCAATCGAGACCGACCCGGCCGTGCTGCTTGTCGACGAGGTCGACCGCGCCGATGACGAGTTCGAGGCCTTCCTGCTGGAGATCCTGTCCGACTTCACCGTGACGGTGCCGGAGCTCGGCACCATCCGCGCCAGCAATCCACCGGTTGTCGTCGTGACGAGTAACCGCACCCGCGAGGTGCACGACGCGTTGAAACGCCGGTGCCTCTACCACTGGATCGACCACCCGACGTTCGACCGCGAGGTCGCGATCGTCCGGCGGCGCTTCCCGGCCGCGACCGAGCGGCTGGTCGAGCAGGTGACGGGAGCGGTGCAACGACTGCGCGGCGCCGACCTGCTCAAGCCACCCGGCGTGGCGGAGACACTCGACTGGACCGACGCCCTGCTGTCACTCGGCGCCGAACGGCTCGACGCGGACACCGCGACGCGGACCCTCGGCGCGGTGCTGAAGTACCGCGAGGACCACGAGCGGGTCAGCCAGGGTCCGGGCGGGCTGGCGGGGATGCTGGCGGGTGCCGCCAGTGCCGGCTGACCCGCCGACGACCTACGACGGCACCGACAGCCTGGTCGGGCTCGCGCGGACGCTGCGCGCCGCCGGCGTTGACGCCAGCCCGGACCGGGTCCACGCCACGGTGAAGGCGCTCGACCTGCTCGATCCGGCCGCGAAGGGGGACGTCTACTGGGCCGGGCGGCTCACCCTGTGCGGTAGCCCGGACGACATCGAGCGCTATGACCGCGTGTTCGCGGCCTACTTCGGCGAGCGTCCCGCATCGCTCGTGCGCCGGCCCCGGGTGCCCGCCGCCCGGCTCCGGCTGGTGCAGGCGGACGCGGAGGATCCGGCGCCGCCCGACGAGGGCTCCGATGAGGACACTGCGCCCGTGTCCGCATCGGCGAGCCGCGTTGAAGTGCTGCGCCACCGCGACATCGCGTCGCTCGACGGTGCCGACCGGGCGGTGCTGGCCCGGCTGCTGGCGGCGTTCCGGCTGGCCGGCGAGGTGCGCCGGACCCGGCGCACGACACCGGCGCACCGCGGAGTGGTCGACCGGCACCGCACCTTGCGTCAGCTCATGCAGGCCGGCGGTGAACCGGTGCGCCCGGCCCGGCGGGGCCGCCGCGAGCGGCCACGACGCGTCGTACTGATCGTCGATGTCAGCGGCTCGATGAATGCCTATGCCGATGCGCTGCTGCGTTTCGCGCACGCAGCCAGCCATCGTGACCGCGGGCCCGCGACCGAGGTCTTCACGGTCGGCACCCGGCTGACCCGCGTCACCCGGGAGATCGCCCATCGCGACCCGGATGTCGCCCTGGCCGCGGTTGCCGCCGGCGTGCCCGACTGGTCCGGTGGCACTCGCCTCGGCGAGCTCGTCAAGGACTTCCTCGACCGGTGGGGACAGCGCGGGATGGCCCGCGGCGCAGTCGTGGTCGTGCTGTCGGACGGGTGGGAACGCGGCGACGTCAGCCTGCTGGGCGAGCAGATGGCCCGGCTGCACCGGCTGGCACATCGGGTCGTCTGGGCCAACCCCCGAGCCGGCCGCCCGGGGTTCGAGCCGGTCGCGGCCGGGATGGCTGCGGCCCTCCCGCACGTTGACGAGTTCGTGTCCGGTCACAGCGTCGCCGCTCTGCAGCACCTCGCCGCCGTGGTCGCAGGAGCACGGGAGCGGGTGTCGGCCAGTGCGTGACCTCCTGCCCGAGCTCAGCGGCTGGTGGGACGCCGGTCTGCCCTTCGCGCTCGCCACGGTCGTCGACGTCCGGGGCAGCGCCCCCCGCCAACCCGGTGCCTCGATGGCGGTCCGCTCCGACGGCGAGGTCGTCGGGAGCGTCTCCGGCGGTTGCGTCGAGGGCGCGGTCTACGAGCTCTCGACCGAGGTGCTGAGCACGGGCACTCCGGTGCTGCAGACCTATGGCATCAGCGACGAGGACGCCTTCTCCGTAGGCCTGACCTGCGGCGGCATCCTCGACATCCTCATCCGGCCGGTGAGCGCCGCTACCCAGCCGGCGTTCCCCTCGGTCGCAGCGTCCATCGCGCGGGAGGAGCCGGTCGTCGTTGCGACGGTCATCAGCGGCGAGGCGACGGTCGCGGCGCAGGTCGCGGTGTGGGCCGACCGGGTCGAGGGATCGCTCGGCACCGAAGGGCTCGACGTCGCGGTGGTCGACGACGCCCGCGGGATGCTCGCGCAGGGACAGACGGGGGTGCGGCACTACGGGCCCAGGGGCGAGCGCAGGCAGGACGAGGTGGCCGTCTTCGTCGAGTCGTTCGCACCGCCGCCGCGGATGCTCGTCTTCGGTGCCATCGACTTCGCGGCCGCGGTGGCGCGCATCGGCAA
>JAVEEH010000103.1 GCA_030840545.1 Frankiaceae bacterium
TTGAGGGCCGCGGTGATGGTGGCGACGTCGGCCTTCGTCGCCGGCGCCGCTTGCGGGTTCATGGTGACGACGACCGCACCACCGGTGCCGAGCGTGGCCTGCTGCACCTCGCTGACATCGGTCGCGCCTTGACGCTTCAACCCAGCTTCCAGATCGGCGCGGCGTAACCCTTCACGGCGCAGCGCCCGGTCGTCATACCGACCGTCCTGGACCAGCACGGTTTCGTGGCCCTCGAAGACATGGGCGAGTGCCGGGCTTGCGGCTGACGCGCGGACGATGACCGCGTTGACGAGGACGAGCACTGCGGCGCCGATCAGACCACCGAGGAGCGAGTTGTCGTTGCCGATGATGGCGTTTTGGACGACGTTGGACAGCAGCAGCATGACGACGAGGTCGAAGCTGTTGAGCTGTGCGAGGTCGCGCTTTCCCGCCAGCCTGAGCAGCACCGCCAGTGCGGCGTAGACCGCGACGGTGCGGACGATCTTCTCGGCGAGCGGGATGCCGACGTGGAGGAGGTCATGGCCCATGTCGCAAGCATCGGACCAGCAGGCTCAACCGGCCGTCATCTCCACCGGCGCGTCGAACGCGGCTCGGCGGGTGACCCGGCGCAGTGCGATCAGCACCGGGCGGCCCAGCACCAGCAGCAGCACGACGTTGCCGACCGCTGCCGGGATGTCGAAGCCCAACGAGGTCGTGATGTCGAAGCGCCACCAGTGCAGCAGGTTGGTCGCCACGCTCCCGTGCGGCAGGAACGCGATCTGGGCGGGGTAATAGTGCGCGAACGGCCAGAACGACAGGTTGAGCAGCGCGCCGTAGAGCAGGGCCGCGGCGGCGCCGTAGACGGCGAGCAGGCCGAGCTCGGCCCGGCCGCGGGCTCGCGGCAGGCAGCCGGCGCCGAGTCCCACCCAACCCGCGCCGACCATCTGGAACGGCAGCCATGGACCGACGCCGGCGGTCAGGAGCGCGGAGGCGAACAGGGACAGCGCGCCGAGGGAGAAGCCGAAGCCACGGCCGAACACCCGCCCGCCGCAGATGATCAGCAGGTAGACGAACGTGAAGCCGGTGCCACCGCCGGACAACGGCCGCAGTGCGGCGTCGACGCCGGCCAGGATGCCGAGCACGGCGACGGTCTTGGCGTCGAAGCCGCCGTCGGACAGCTCCGCGAACACGACGGCCAGGCACAGTGGCAGCAAGGCGACGAACACCCATGGCGCGTCCGCACTGTGCGAGCCGAGGAACGACGGGTCGAGCAGTGGCCAGCAGAACGCCGCGAGACCGACCAGCGATGCCGCGAGCAGCGCAGCTCCCGAACGCAGCCGCAGCCGCAGCACTGCCAGGCTCGGTGCGGGGCCGACCGACCCGGCCACGCCGGTCATCCGGCCAGCGCCGCGGCGACCTGGCTGACCGTGAGCCACGGCAGCGGCGCGAGCACCTTCGCAACCTGCGGTGCGAAGACGGGTGAGGCGACCGCGATGTCGGCCGTCGGACCGTCAGCGACGATCTCGCCCTCCGCGAGGACGACGATCCGGTCGGCGAGCTCCGCGGCGAGCTCGACGTCATGCGTCGCGAGCACCACGGCATGTCCGCGGGCGGCGAGGTCGCGCAGGATCGTGACGAGCCGGCGCTTCGCGGGATAGTCCAGGCCACGCGTCGGCTCGTCGAGAGCGACCAGGGCTGGTGCCGCGGCCAGGATGACCGCCAATGCGAGGGACAGTCGTTGCCCTTCGGAGAGATCCCGCGGATGCAGGTCGCCGTCGATGTCCGGGGTGAGGTCGGTGAGCAGCCCCCGGGTGGTCCCCGGCGAGACCCCGGCGTCGCGGTCGGCCTCGGCGCACTCGTCGTCGACGGTCTGCGCCCACAACAGGTCGGTCGGCTCGTGCGGCACCAGACCGACCCGGCGTACGACGTCGCGGGCCGGTCGGCCGGCAGTGGGCGCGCCGGCCACCGACACGATGCCCGCGGTCGGTGTGCGCAGTCCGGCGAGCACGGCGAGCAGCGTCGACTTGCCGGCGCCGTTCCGTCCCATCACCGCGACCACCTCGCCGCGATGCACAGTCAGGTCGACGCCGCGAAGTGCGAGCACATCGCCGTAGGACGCGACGACACGGCGGAGCTCCGCGAGCGCGTCACGGCGTGGCACCGTCCGGCGTGGCGGTGCCACGTTGGCGAGCCGTTGGCGCAGGCCGTCCGCTGCTCGCCGGGCGTCGCGCACCGACAGCGGCAGTGGCGACCAGCCGGCCAGCCGGCCGAGCTCGACAACCGGCGGCGCGACCGGCGTGTGCGCGAGCAGGTCCGCCGGAGCGCCCATCTCCACCGCTCGACCGTGACCGGGCACGAACACCACCCGGTCGGCGTACTGCACGACGCGTTCGAGTCGATGCTCGGCGAGCACGACGGTGAGGCCGGTGTCGTGAACGATCCGGGTCAACGCCGCGAGCACCTCCTCGGCGGCGGCCGGGTCGAGCGCCGAGGTCGGTTCGTCGAGCACCAGCCCGCGCGGATGGACGGTGAGCACCGAGCCGATGGCGACGCGCTGTTGCTCGCCCGCGGACAGCGCGAGCAGCGGCCGGTCGCGCACGTCGGTGAGGCCCAGGAGGTCAAGCGTCTCCTCGACCCGGCGGCGCATCACCTCAGGAGCGACACCGAGCGACTCCATCCCGTAGGCGAGCTCGTCCTCGACCGTGTCGGTCACGAACCCGGCGAGCGGGTCCTGGCCGACGAAACCCACCACGTCGGCGAGCTCTCGCGGTGGGTGGTGACGGGTGTCGCGCCCGTCGACCGTGACACTGCCCGCGAGCCGTCCGCCGGTGAAGTGCGGCACCAACCCGTTGATGCAGCGCAGCAACGTCGACTTCCCCGAGCCGGTGCGACCGACGACGAGGCAGAGCTCGCCTTCGGGGATGTCGAGGTCGACCGATCGGAGCACCGGTGCCAACGCTCCGGGATAGGTCACGGTGACATGCGCGAAGCGGATCACGGTGCAGCACCCACGGTCTGACGAGGCACGACGGCGGCGCCGGTCGCGTCGCCCGAGGGCACGCCGCGGGGGCGGGGGAGCGGTGGAGCGATCCAGGCGGGCAGCAGTGCGAGGAGCAGACCGAGCGCGGGCAACAGCGGCAACGACGGTGCGGTCGGCGGCGACGTGGCGGGGAAGAGATCCGTCGACCGGCCGAGGCCGATGACGACGGCCGCGGCGACACCACACCCGACCACGAGCCACTCGGGGCTGCGCCACGGGTCGGGTCGATAGCGGGTGCGGCCGCCGCGCCGCGCACCCACCACGAGACCCGCTGCCGTCGACAGGCCGCCGGCAAGGAGCAGCGGCAGGCCGAGACCTGACGGTGCCTGCGTGTCGATCAGCGCATAGCTGCTCGCGAGCATCGCGAGCATGCCCCCGACGACCAGTGCGGCCGTCGCGCGCCGCACGTGTGCCGGGGTGCTGCCGCGACGTCCGAAGCCGCGCGAGTCCATCGCCGCCGCAAGGTCCACCGAACGGTCGAGGGCGCCTTCCAGGACGGGAACGGCGAGACCGCGCATGCTGCGCAGCCCTTTGTCCGCCCTTCCGCGCAACCGTCTGGCCGCCCGGAGCCGGCTGACGGAGGCGACGGCTTGCGGTGCGAACGCAAGCGCGACCGTGACGGCGACGCCGGCCTCCTGCAGCGCGCTGGGCAGTGACTTCAACAACCGTCGCGGGCTGGTCAACGTGTTGGCGGCGCCGACGCAGACGAGGATGACGGCGAGTCGTAGGCCGTCATAGGTGGCGGCGAGGGTGCCATCGAGCGAGACCGGTCCACCGAGCCGAACCCCGGCCAGCCAATCCGGCAGCGGCACCCGCGGCAACGTGAACAGCACGTGCGTGCCGGGGCCGGTGCCGAGCAGCGCGAACAGCACGACGCGGATCGCCACGGCGGCCAGGCCGATGCGCAGAAAGATGAGGTAGGACCTGCTCCACGGTGTTGCCGGTCGGCGCGCGACCGCGACGTAGGCGGTCACACTCACGATCAAGCCGAGCAGCAGCGGGTTCGTCGTACGACTGGCGGCGATGGCGAGTGCCGTCGCCCAGCCCCACCAGGCGGCCGGATGCAGCGGCCGCGGCACCCGCGTCGTCATTCGCGCCCCCGATGCCGACGGGCTCGCCAGCCGGCGGCACCGCCGAGACCGACGATGGCGGCCGCACCGGCCAACAGTCCTATCGGTGGCCTGCTGCTCTTGCCCTGGCTGTGGTCACTGAGGTTGACGACCGCCGGCGGACTCGTCGTCGCCGCTGGATCCGGTGCCGGGGGAGTAGGTGTCGGGGTGGCGGTGGGCCGGTTCGATGTCGCGGCCGGATGCGCGCCGGACGGCGTCGGAGCAACCGGAGCCGCGGTGGTGCGCACCGTCGACGGTGACGGCGTACGTCGCGCCGGCGATGTCGTCCGCGGTGGCGGGGTCGGGCTGGGTGAGGTCGGGCAGATCTTCGAGTAGGGGACGTTCGACGGCGGCGTCAGTGACCCACCACCACGCCAACGCCATCCTTCGGTTGCGGTGTTGGCAGGCTGGTAGGTGCCGCCGCCTTCGCTGCTGTAGGTCCACGAGCCGGATCGCGGTGCACGGTGCCAGTAGGTCCAGTAGTGAGTGTCGTCCTTGATCTGGCAGGCATTCGCTGGTTGTCCGTCGATGGTTCCGAGGACGCCGTTGCTGCAGATCGTGAAGGTGTGGCCGCCGGCGGACAGCACGTCGTAACCGGTCTGACCCGGCCGGATCGTGGCGCACGAGCTGTGCACGCCGCCGCCGAGGTCGGCGAAATCGACCACCAGAGCGACACAGATGGTGTGCTGTTTCGGCGTCGCCGACGAGGCCGCCGGCGCCACGCCCCCGATGACCGGCACCGCGACAGCGGCGACGGCCATCAGCAGCGTGGCGGTCCGGCGACCTCGCATCGGTCAGCCCGCCGAGCCGCAGGCGAGGACCGGCGCGGCTGCCTGCGCGCCGCCGCGGTCGATCCACGCGAGCGGTTTGCGTGCCAGCGCAGCGCCGGCCTGGCTGGTGGCGAGCAGCGCGCTGGCGTCGTACCTGCCGTGGAACGTCACCGCACCGCGCCGGCTCGACCTGCCGCTGCAGCCGATCTGATGGGAGCGGAGCCACCCGATCGGGCGGCTCGCCCGCAGATGTCCGGCGATCAGCGCCTCCACGGCAAGAGCGGTCGAGTTGGCGTTGCTCGGGTTGCCGTAACCGCCATCACTGTTACGCGCGTGCTGCAGCCAGGTCAGGCCGGACGCCGATGCGCTTTTGGCTCCCGCTGCGAGCAACGCCTGCACGGCGTAGCCGGCGGAGTCCACATCTTCGCCGCTGCACGCGACGCCGGTGTCCGGTCGCACCGTGCTCTGGAAACCACCGTCGGCGCACTGCTGGCCGGCGAGGAAGCTCACCGCGGCTGCACTTGGTTGTTGCGCTGCTCCGGGTGCGATCGCCAGGGCAAGCACCGCCAGCGCCTGGCTGACGATGTAGGAGCTACCGCCGGGGAAGCCGGGGTTCTGCTGGTACTCACCCGGCTGCGCGTCGCCCGCGCCTTCCGCGGCCTGCAGCTTGGCGACGAGGTCGACGCCGCCGAACGAGCGGACGCTCCGGTGCTGTGCGACGGCGACGAGCATGAGCTTCGCCACCGGCCCCGGATAGTACGTCGGCGACCCGGCGGCGTAGCCCGCGACGTTGTTCGCGAGGTAGGTGGTCGCGCGTTGCGCTGCACGCTGTGCGACGCCGGCGGCATCCATGGACAGCACGGCGTCGGCCGTCTCGCCGTAGCTCGGGTAGACGGTGCCCGAGAACGTCACCGTGTAGTGGTCGTGGTGCGGGCCTTGCAGCTGCCGGGCGAGATATCCCGCGGCGGCGGCGGACGGGTGCTTGGTCGTCGGCGACGGCGTGGATCCCGCACGCGTGGCCGACAGTGATGGCGCAGCCAAGGCCGCGACCAGGGCCGCAGCCGCGGTGGCGACGGCGACGATTCGTGTGGTGCGTTGCACCGGTCCTCCTGGTGTCCATGAGGACGCCGAGCCGGCCGGACACACTCCACATGCGAACGCCCCCGGACGCGATGAGACGCGCTCGGAGGCGGTTGACGGGCGATGTGCCCGGGCTCCGCCCCGCAGACCTCGACGGTGTGTCGTGGAGCCCTCGCCTGCGCAGGCATTCCGGCTCACCCCGATATCCGGTCGGGGCCTACGGTTGCGGGTCAGCGCCGGCATTGGACCGGCTTCCCCCACGCGTGGCGATTGCGCGACGATCGTGCCCCGGTTGGCCCGCCGCGGTCAACTCCGCCGCGGGTGGCCGGCGGCTAGTCGAGGGGCTGGCGGGAGATGGCGCGGGACTCGCGACCACCGAGCAGCCAGCCGGCAGCGGTGGCCAGCACCGGCAGACCCACCACGAGCGCCGCCAGGTTGACGACCGGCACGTGCATGAGCCGGTGCAGGTGCGCGTGGTACCAAGCGATCAGCGCGAGATAGGCGCCGGCCGTGCCCAAAGTCGTGCCGAGCAACGCGAGCCAACCGGCCGTGGCAGCGGTGAGAGTGCGGCGGATCGTGCTGCTGGCACCGGTGGCGGCGAGGGTGCGCAGGTCGCGCGCGCCCTCGCTGCGAATGAGGCCGACGCTCATGGCGAGTACGCCGAGGGCGAGCAGCATGCCGGCTCCCGTCGCGTCGTTGCGCAGCTGGGCCAGGGACTGATGCGATGCCTTCGTCTCGATGGTCAGACCTGCAGTCGCTGCCAGGGTCCGGGCAGAGTCGATCTGGCTGGTGGTCAACGCCCCCCGCGACTCGACCAGCCACGCTGCCGTCGCCGCACGCAGGCCGAGCGTGTTCATGGCATGAATCGTGATGAGCGTGTGGGGGGAGGAGGAGAAATGTGGCAGCGCGACGACCTGGACCTTTGGGTGGTCGATCGCGTTGCGGGGCCCGGCAAACAGTTCCAACGCACCGACATCAGTGCGCGAGGTCAGGATGTCGGTGCTGGGGTTAACCGTCGCCGCGTCGATGCCGTAGCGCGCGAGCAGCGCGGGGGTGGCGACGTAGGCCGGACCGACGGGTGACACGGAGAACCCTCGTTTGTGCGGGGTCACCTTCGCCAGCGCTGCCGGGAACTTCCCGCCGGGTCCGTCGTTGCTCGCGGAGGGGTCGATGGCTTCCTCGAGAGCGAGCACGTCGTGGGTGCCCAAGGCGGTGGCGATCGCGCCGACCTTCGACTGCGCGGCCTGTCGCTGTGCGGTCGTCAGCTGGGGGACCGGGACGACATTGTCATGGCCGGACAGGTAGACGATGAGCTGGTTGGCCGCCAGGTTCTCGACGGTGTTGGTGCCGGCCGCGCCCTCCGCAGCGGAGCTGATGGTGATGGCGGCCGCGATGCCGATGGCCAGCGTGACGGCACTGAGCGCCGCAGCGGATCGAAGCTGATGGCGGGCGAGATCTCGCAGTGCCAGCCGCATAGCGATCGGCGAATGCCGGCCGGCGGCAGACAGTGAGCGAATGCTCAGCGGGGCGAGCAGGAGGATGCCGAGGGTGGTGGCCACGATGCCGCTCACGATCAGCACCGGACGGGTCGGTCGCGCCGCGACGAGCAGTCCGCAGCCACCGGCCAGTAAGAGCCCGCCGAGAGCCGCGAACCCACGGACCGGTTGCGACCGCGGCGGGCGACCGGACAGGGCCGTGACGACCGACACTCGCGCGGCCGCCCGAGCCGGCCACCAGGCCGCAGCGAGAGCTGTCACGGTGGCGAGCAGCACCGCGGTGGCGATGGCCCACCACGGCACTTGTGTCCGGTCGAAGCGGCGCTCCGCCAGGGTCTCGAGCCGGGGGGCGAAGGCCAGCCACAGCCCGACGCCAACTGCTGCTCCGGTGACGGCGCCGACGCCTCCGACGGCTGCACCGTTGGCGAGCATCACGAGACGGATGTGTCGGTCCGTTGCCCCGATCGCGCCCAGCATGCCGAGCGCACGTTGCCGACGTGCTGCCAGCACCGCAAAGCCCCCGACCGACATCAGTCCGACGAACAGCAGCCCGAGCGTCGTCAGCACCAGGACGCCGATCGAGGCGTTGCGTCGGTCGGACAAGCCGCGTGTCATCAGTGCGACGGGCCCGTCCTCCTGAGGGTGGAACGACTGCAGGCTGCCCGATGTTGCCTTTATCAGCAGCGCCACTTTCGACGGTGCGGTGATCTGCCCCGGCGCAACCAGTGCGAAGCGGTCGAGCAGATTGCTCGGGTTCTCGACCAGACCGACCACCCGCTCGGATGACCCGATCAGCGGCCAGCTGTCGCCGAGGTGCAGGTGAAAGATGTCGGCGACGCGGCTGGTGACGGCGACCTGGTTGGGACCGACCGGGTAGTGACCGGCGTCGAG
>JAVEEH010000126.1 GCA_030840545.1 Frankiaceae bacterium
CGGCCGGCACCATCGAGTGTCCGGCAGGCCCGGCGCTATGTCAGCGAGCGACTGCGCGCGATCGGGTTCGACGCCGCGCTGTTCGCGGCTGAGCTCCTGGTCACCGAGCTGGTGACCAATGCGATCCTGCACGCCCGCAGCACCGTCACTGTCACCGTCGAGCGCCACGGCGAGCACGTCCGGGTCGCCGTCGGGGACGAGAGCGAGCGGGCCCCGCGCGCCCGCGCGCACAGTGTGGAGGCGGGCACCGGCCGCGGTCTGATGATCGTGGACAAGATGGCGACCCGGTGGGGAGTGGAACTTCGCGACGGGGGCAAGGTGGTCTGGTTCGAGCTGTCTCGTGAGCCCGTCATCGACCTCGACGGGCTGGACGACGTCTGGGAGGCGTGACCGTGTCCGCTCGTCGTCTCGTCGACCCGCTGGCCCGCCCGGTGCTCGACGGTGCCGCCGTCCTCAAGGTGCTCGCCCGCACCGGTTTGATCTCGCCGATCCGCCCGGACCGCCTGGTGGGCATGGCCCGGTCGTTCCTGCGCTGGGGGAGCTCTCCGGCAGCTGCCTACGCGGCCGGCGCGGCGCGGGACCCCGGTCGCCTCGCCGTCATCGACGAGCGGGAGCAGGTGACCTACGCCGACATCGACCGGCGCAGCACCGCCGTCGCGCACGCGCTCGCCGAGCGGGGCGTAAAGACCGGCGACTCGGTCGCGCTGCTGGCCCGCAACTCCGCGCAGTTCCTGGTGGCGATGGTGGCCATCAGCAAGCTCGGCGCCGACCTGCTCTATCTCAACACCGGCTTTGCCGGTCCGCAGCTCGGCGACGTGCTCGTCACGGAGGGGGCAGTGGCGATCGTGGCCGACGAGGAGTTCGCGGCACTGCTCGCTGAGGTCGCGCCCGACCTTCCGCGGTTGCTCGCCTGGGTCGACGACGCGAGCGCACCACCGGACAGCGTCGAGGCCCTCGGCGCCCGGGATCTGCCGGCGCTGGGCTCGCCCGGGCGGGAGAGCCGCCACGTCATCCTGACCAGCGGGACAACGGGCCGCCCCAAGGGAGCGGCGCGTTCGGCACCCGGCATGCTCGCCGGAGTGCTCGAGCTGGTTGCCGTGCTGGAGGCGATTCCCTACCGGGCGCGGGCGGTCACCGTGCTTGCCGCGCCGGCCTTTCATGCATGGGGGCTGGCGAACGTGCTGCTCGGCATGATGCTCCAGTCGACGCTGGTGATGTCGCGGCGCTTCGACCCGGCCAAGACCCTCGACCTGATCGAGACCCACCACGCAGACACGCTGGTCGCCGTACCCGTCATGCTGCAGCGCATCCTCGACCTTCCCGACGACGCAAGGCGATCACGGGACACGTCGTCCTTGCGCGTCGCAGCACTGTCGGGCTCGGCGCTGGCGCCGACGCTGGCCGCGCGGTTCATGGACGACTTCGGCGATGTCATCTACAGCCTCTACGGATCGACCGAGGTCTCCTACGTCAGCGTTGCCGGTCCGCGGGACTTGCGTGAGGCGCCCGGCACCGCCGGTCGGCTCGTCCGTGGCGTGACGGTGCGCATCGTGGACGACGAGGACAACGACGTGGCCGCGGGTGACACCGGCCGCATCTTCGTCGGCAGTCCGATCGAGTTCGAGGGCTACACCAGCGGCGAGGACAAGACGCGGTTGGGAGCGCTCACCTCTTCCGGAGACGTCGGTCGGGTCGACGAGTCCGGTCGGCTGTTCGTCGAGGGTCGCGACGACGACATGATCGTCTCCGGCGGCGAGAACGTCTTCCCGGCGGAGGTCGAGGACTGCCTGCATCAGCATCCCGAGGTTGCAGATGCCGCAGTCGTCGGCGTACCGGACGAGAAGTTCGGTCAGGCGCTGGTCGCACACGTCGTGCTGCGCGACGGCGCCAGCGTGTCGTCGGAGGAGTTGCGCGGACACGTCAAGAAGGCGCTCGCCAACTACAAGGTTCCGCGCGAGATCGTGCTGCACGACGAGCTGCCCCGCAACGAGACTGGCAAGGTCCTCAAGCGCGAGCTCACCGACTCCGACTCCGACTCCGACTCCGACTCCTGACCCCAACCCCCGCTCCCACCCCGCAACGATCATGACGTTCGCCGCAGAAAAGGGGCTCTAGCGAGGGGGCAAGCTGCGGCTAACGTCATGATCGTCGCGGGGTGGTGGGGGCGGGCTAGGGGCTGCGGACGAGGCGTACGCCGGCCGCTGTCATCTCGTCGATCGCGGCATCGACCGTCGCGGGCGCGACGCCGGCGGTGAGGTCGAGCAACACCGTCGTCGCGAAGCCTTCCTGCACTGCGTCCACCGCCGTGGCGCGGACGCAGTGGTCGGTCGCGATGCCGGCGATGTCGATGCTGTCCACGGCGTGCTCGCGCAACCAGTCGGCGAGTGCCGTTCCGCTGGTGTCGTGCCCCTCGAATCCGCTGTAGGCCGCGCCCCACGCGCCCTTGTCGAACACCGCCTCGACCTGCTGCAGGTCGAACGCGGGGTGGAACTGCATGCCCGGGGAGCCGGCCAGGCAGTGGGGCGGCCAGGTGTCGACGAAGTCGGGCTCGACGGCGAAGTGTGGACCGGGGTCGCGATGCGCGTCCCGGGTCGCGACGACATGGTCGTAGTCGGCGTTGGCGATGTAGGCACTCACCGCGGCCGCGACCGCCGCGCCACCGGCGACGGCGAGTGCGCCGCCTTCGCAGAAGTCGTTCTGGATGTCGACGACGACGAGGGCGCGGCTCATGTCGGCACCCGCTCCCACTGTGTCTCGATCGCCGGGTCGCCTGCGGACAGCTTCATCGCCTCCTGCGGAAGCTCGGCAACTGACCGCCGGCAGTGCTCGCGCGAAGCCGTGAGCGTCGGCCCGGGCAACACGGCACCATCGTCCACGACCCGCACCAGCAGCGGCCGTTCGCCCGCCCGCGGGGGCGCGGGGCCACCGACATAGATCTGCTCCGCGGCCGCCGTGCCGCCCGCGTAGCGACGCACGGGCGACTTGCGGCCACCGACGGAGTGCTTGCCGGCCGAGCGCTTCTGCACCGGTTGCCACCCGGAGCCGGACTCGATCGCGACCAGCTTGTAGACGAATCCGGCTGTCGGCACACCGCCGCCGGTCACCACCGACGTGCCGACGCCATAGGCATCGACGGGAGCACCGGCGAGCCGGGCGATGGAGCCTTCGTCCAAGTCGCTGGTCACGACGATGCGGGCCGCAGTCGCCCCGAGCCCGTCGAGCAGCTCACGCGCCCGGCGCGCCTCGGACAGGAGATCCCCGGAGTCGAGACGCACGGCGCCGAGCGCCGGCCCGGCCGCGGCGACGGCAGCGCGGATGCCTGCCTCGACGTCATAGGTGTCGACGAGCAGCGTCGTTCCGATGCCGAGCGCGTCGACCTGCGCCGCGAAGGCTCCGGCCTCGTCGTCATGCACGAGCACGAAGGCATGGGCCGCCGTCCCGGTCGTGGGGACTCCCCACTGCAAACCGGCGGCCAGGTTGGAGGTGGCCGAGAAGCCGGCGAGATAGGCGGCACGCGCACTCGCGACCGCGGCCTCCTCGTGCGTCCGCCGCGATCCCATCTCGATGCAGGGCCGGGCACCGGCTGCGCAGACCATCCGGGCGGCGGCCGTGGCGACCGCCGAGTCGTGATTCAGCACCGACAACACCAGCGTCTCGAGCAGCACGCACTCGGCGAACGCTCCCTCGACCACGAGCACCGGTGAGCCGGGGAAGTAGACCTCACCCTCGGCGTAGGCGTCGATCGAGCCGCTGAAGCGGTAGGTCGACAGCCACTCGCAGGTTGCGGTGTCGACCACGCCGGTCGAGGCAAGGAAGCCAAGCGACTCCTCGTCGAAACGGAAGTCGGGCAGCATGGCGAGCAGCCGACCGAGGCCCGCACAGACGCCATAGCGCCGCCCATCGAGCAGCGACCGGGTGAACACCTCGAAGACGCAGTGCCGGGTGGCCGCACCGCTGCGCAACGCCGCTTGCACCATCGTGAGCTCGTAGTGGTCGGTGTGCAGAGCGAGGTGCGTCATCGCGGCGACGGCTCCGCTGCCGTGAGGCGAAGCGGCCGATCGGAGGTGCTGCTGACCATCAGCGCGACGCCGGCCACGATGGTGACCGTCGCGATCGCTGCACGCACGGTGAACTTCTCGTGGAGGACAAGCGCACCGAGTAGGACGGCGACGAGCGGGTTGACGTAGGCATAGGTCGTGACCAGCGACAGCCGGGCGTTGTGCAACAGCCAGGCATAGGCCGTGTAGGCCACCATCGACCCGGCCACGACGAGGTAGGCGACGGCCACCCAGGCACGGGCCGGCACTGCCGCAAGGTGCAGCTGATGGGTCTCGCCGACCGCCAGCCCGATCGCGAGGCAACCGAGGCCGCCGCACAACATCTCCATCCCTGTCGTGACAAGGGGTCGTCGTACCAGCGGGGCAGTGCGGGACCAGACCGACCCGCCGGCCCAGGACAGCGCCGCTCCGAGCACCGTCAGGACACCCACGAGATCGACCTTGCCGCCGCCGTTGCCGACCACGAGTGCGGCGACCCCGGCGAAGCCGAGCAGCAAGCCGATCCCATGGCGCAGCCGCACCCGCTCCTGACCGGTCGCGGCACCGCCCAGCGCGGCCCAGATCGGCACGGTCGCCACGACAACCGCCGCCACCCCGGAGTCGATGCGCTGCTCGGCGATCGAGACCAGACCGTTGCCGCCCAGCAGCAACGCGAGACCGACCACCGCCGCCGACAGCCACTGGCGCCGGCCGAGCGGATCGGGTTGCCCGTCACGGGCGGGCCGCCGGACGCTGAGCGCCAGCATGAGAAGGCCGGCGAGGGAGAACCGGACCCCCGCGAGCAGGAGCGGCGGCAGGCCCGCGCCGTGGGCCGGCTGTACCGCCACCTTGATGGCGAGGTAGGTCGAGCCCCAGATGAGGTAGACGATCCAGAGGGCGATCCAGACGCGGCCGCCTCGCGGTCCGGCTCGCTCCTCCACCAGGCCACCCTAAGCCGGGGCTTTGCGGCGGCCTGGCGAATTTCGGCCGCCGCAGATGATGCGGGACCATGGCTGCATGGCATCGGCTCCGACGCCCACGATCGAGCGGACAGAGCGTCCGCTCGACGATGAGCAGGTCGAACCCGAACGCTCCTGGGTCACGATCGTCTGGAATGACCCAGTCAACCTGATGAGCTATGTGACCCACGTGTTCCAGAAGCTGTTCGGCTACAGCCGCGAGAAGGCGACCAAGCTGATGCTCGACGTGCACAACAAGGGCAAGGCCGTCGTGTCGGCGGGCAGTCGTGAGCAGATGGAGCACGACGTCGCCCGGCTGCATGCGGCTGGGCTCTGGGCGACATTGCAGCAGGACTGAGCCGATGAGTGAGGTACGCCGACGCCGCGGCAACGTGATCGTGTCCCTGACCGCCGAGGAAGGCGCCGTCCTGACCTCGCTGGCCGGCCAGGTCGCGCTGCTGCTCACCGACGCGGATGCTCCCTCCGACGCCGACGCCGACGCTGACCCACTTGAAGCCATCGTCGGGTTGTCCGGCGGGCCGGCCGCGGCTCCGGACGACCCGGCCCTGCGCCGGTTGTTGCCGGACGCCTACGCCGACGACGCGTCGGCCGGGGAGTTCCGCCGCCTGATGGACAACGAGCTGCGCGGGCTCAAGTCCGACGCCCTGAATCGGTTGATCGCTGATGTCCGCGGAGCCGCTGGCGACGGCAAGCCGGTCAGCCTCAAAGACGCTGACGTCGAGGTCTGGCTGCAGGCGATCAACGACGTACGGCTCACTCTCGGCACCAGGCTGGATGTGACCGAGGACATGGCCGAAGCCTGGTCCGACCTCGACCCGGCCGACCCCCGGGCGACGTTGCTGCTCGCCTATGACTGGCTCGGCTGGCTGCAGGAGTCGCTCGTCGGCGCGCTCGACGACTGACAGCCGTAACCTCGTTGCCGTGCTCGAGCTGCGCCAGGACCTCTACGACGCGATGGTCGCCCACGCCCGGCGCGACCACCCCGACGAGGCGTGCGGCGTGATCGCCGGGCCGGCCGGCAGCGACCGGCCGGAGCGCATCATCCCGATGCTCAACGCGGCGCGGTCCCCGACGTTCTTCGAGTTCGACTCCAAGGACCTGTTCAACCTCTACCGCGAGGTCGACGAGCGCGACGAGGACATCGTCGTGATCTACCACTCGCACACCGCCACGGAGGCCTACCCGTCGCGCACCGACATCCAGTTCGGCTCGCTCAACCCCGACGCGCACTGGGTGCTCGTGTCGACCCGGGACCCTCAGGTGGCCGAGCTGCGGTCGTTCCGGATCGTCGACGCCGCGGTGACCGAGGAGCCCGTTGTCGTCGTCGATGGCCTGGAATGAGGCCGCCAGGCGCCGGGTTGGGAGGATGTGACCATGGCCATCGAAGTCCGCATCCCGACCGTCCTGCGCAGCTACACCGCCGGTGCGAAGGCGGTCGACGCCAAGGGCGAGACGCTCAGCGACCTGTTCACCGATCTCGACAGCCGCTACGACGGGCTGCGCGGCCGGCTGGTCAGCGACGAGGGCGCGCTCAACCGCTTCGTGAACGTCTACCTCAACGACGAGGACGTGCGCTTCCTCGGCGGCATCGAGACGCCGCTGTCCGACGGTGACGTCGTGACGATCCTCCCGGCCGTCGCGGGCGGCGGGCGGGACGCAGACGTCCGAGCCTGATGACGCGCTACGACTCGCTGCTCCAGTCGCTCGGCCGGACCCCCCTGGTCGGGCTGCCGAACCTGTCGCCCTCGCCCACGGTCCGGCTCTGGGCCAAGCTCGAGGACCGCAACCCCACCGGATCAGTGAAGGACCGCCCGGCGTTCTTCATGGTCGAGCAGGCCGAGAAGGACGGGTTGCTCACACCCGGGTGCACGGTCCTGGAGCCGACGAGCGGCAACACCGGCATCT
>JAVEEH010000138.1 GCA_030840545.1 Frankiaceae bacterium
CGATGCCGGACGCTGCCCCCGTGACGACGGCACACCTGCCCGTGAAGCGTGCGGAGGAGCCGGTGCTCACACAGACTTCCCGAGCCGCGCGAGATAGTCCTCGTCGTCGCGGGGAGCGATGAACAGACCCTCCGCGTCGGTCAGCAGCACGCCGTCGGCGTAGCACTCGCCGCGAACCAGCCGCTTGCGGCCGTCGATGCTCTCCACCCACGCGGCGAGCTGCAGCGGCGTGTTGAGCGGTGTCGGCTTGCGGTAGTTGACGTGCAGATAGGCGGTGAACCCGGGGCTGAGCTGCGCGAAGCCGAGCAGCTCGTCGAACATCGCCGCGACCAGGCCACCGTGGACGTGCCCGGGCGGTCCTTCGTAGGCCGGCCCGAACGTCACCTCGCCCTCGATCCGGTGCTCGCCGGCCGCGTCGTTCTTTCCCTCGACGACGCGCAGCCGCACCGGCGGTGCCATCGGGTTGCTGCGACCGCTGACCGGGCTGTAAGCGATGAAGTCGCGCGGCAGCAGGCCGGCCTCGCTGACCTCCCACGACCGGGTCCGCAGCGGCAACGCATCGAGCCGGTCGGCGAACGTGGCGGCCGCCTCGGCGGCGCGGTTGAGCTCGTCGGCAGGAGGGCGGACGACGGCGAGGCGGCCGATGATCCGCCGCAGCTCTTCGGCGAGCGCCTCGGATGCCTGGCGAATGTCTGCGTCCACGTCAGTCCTTGAAGTCGGGGGAGCGCTTGTCCTTGCGCGCGGCGACGGCCTCTTCGAAGTTGCGCGTGGTGAGCCGGACGAACAGCTGGGCGAGGCCCTCATGATCCATGTGTGCGGACAACGACGCCGCATCGAGGCTCGCCGACAGCATCCGTTTGGTCAGCTCGACACCCGGCCGGCTGAAGCCGATGATGCGTGTCGCCACGTCGTAGCAGGACTCCAGCAGCGCCTCGACCGGCGTCAGCGCGGACACCAGCCCGATGCGCTCTGCCTCCTCCGCCCGCACGTCGCGACCGGTCAGCATGATCTCGGCCGCCCGGGCCGAGCCGATGGCGCGGGGCAGCAGATAGCTGATGCCGAGCTCGCTCGCGGTCAACCCGTTGCTGATCCCGGCGGCGCGGAAGTAGGCCGGCTCCGCGGCGAGCCTGATGTCACAGGCCAGGGCCAGGCAGAAGCCACCCCCGATGGCCGGGCCGTTGACCGCCGCGACGACCGGCTGGTGCATCCGCCGGATCGTGAGGATCACGTCGTCGAGCAGCTCCATCGACCGCAGCGCGATGGTCGGCAGCGTCAGGCCCTCGATGCCCGGGACGCGGCCGGAGTCCTCGAGGTCGGCCCCGGAGCAGAACGCCGGGCCGGCGCCGGTAAGCACGACGACGCGCACGTCGTTGTCGCGACTGACCGACTCGAGCGCCTCGCGCAGCGGGATCATCACGTCGAACGCCATCGCGTTCATCCGCTCCGGCCGGTCGAGCGTCACGAGTGCGACACCAGTGCGCGGCTGCTCCACCCGCACGAACGTCATCAGGACGGGCCCAGCGGGGTGTCCGTCAGGCCGACGACGCTGTAACACCGCACCTGTCGACGAGTGGTGAACCGCCAACCCGCTGGGGTGCGGACGAACTCGTCGTCGTACCAGAGTCCGATCAACCAGACCGACGTTCCCCCGGCGCTGTTGTCGATGACCATCGGGTTGGTGCAGGACGTGCGGGAGGACGCCATGTCACCGTCGAGGGTGATGAGCGGCAGACCCATCATGTGCTGCGTCCGCTTGAAGATGCCGAGTGAGTCAGCAAGGAACTTCTTGATCCCGCTCAGGTTGTCGGCCGGGCCGCCGAAGGTCGTGAAGTCGATCGTCGCGTCGTCGGTGAACAGCTCATCGAGCCCGTCGTAGTCGCCGCTGTCGACGACAACCGCATAACGCGCGATGAGTTCCTGGATGGCGAGCTTGTCCTCGACCGCGAAGCTCATTCCTTGCTGCTGCTGCTGGAGTCTGCTTCGGCGGTCTCGCGCGCCCATTTGTAGTCGGGCTTGCCGGCCGGCGTGCGTTCCATCGCCTCGACGAGCACCAGCGCGCGGGGCACCTTGTAGCGCGCCAGCGAGCCACGCGCGTGCTCCTGCAGCGACTCCAACGTGGGCGACGCTCCCGCCGCGGCCTTGACGACCGCGACGACGCGCTCGCCCCACCGGTCGTCCGGCAGCCCGACCACGACGGCATCGGCAACGTCGGGCGAGGTCATCAGGGTGGTCTCGACCTCTTCGGGATAGACCTTCTCACCACCGGTGTTGATCGACGTCGATCCGCGCCCGAGCAGGACGACCGTCCCGTCCTCGTCGACGGTTGCGTTGTCGCCGGGGAGCACCCAGCGCTCGCCGCCGACCTCCAGGAACGTGGCCCTGGTCTTGGCCTCGTCCTTGTAGTAGCCGAGCGGCACATGACCGCGGCGAGCCAGCCGGCCGACCTTGCCGCTGCCCGGCTCGATCGGCTTGCCCTCCTCGTCGAGGACGTTGGTCTGCGCGTTGACGGTGAACCGTGGCGAGGTCGAGGTGTCGCCGGTGGTGTGCAGCTTGTTGCCCACCACGCCGGTCTCGGACGACCCGAACCCGTCGACGATCATGATGTTGGGCATCAGGTCGGCCAACCGGCCCTTGGCCGTGCTGGACAGCGTCGCCCCGCCCGAGCCGATGACGATCAGTGATGACACGTCGTAGGCCGAGCCGCTGTGAGCGGCGCTGACGAGGGCATCGGCGAGCGGTCTGGCCATCGCGTCGCCGACGATGGTCAAAATGTTGACGCCCTCGTCACCGACGAGCTTCCAGACGGCGTCCGCGTCGAACGCGCCCTGCGGCGGGAACACGACACGTCCACCGGCGAACAACGAGTGGAAGACCCCCCACTGGGCGCTGACATGCATCAGCGGCGGAGTGGTGAGGATCGTCCCGCCGGCCTCCGGGATGCGTTCGACGATCTCCTCGGGCGCCTTGATGAAGTTGCCGGACTGGAAGACGTCGCCGCCGCCCATGGCGGCGAAGAAGATGTCCTCCTGCCGCCAGACAACGCCCTTCGGCAGGCCGGTCGTGCCGCCGGTGTAGGCGATGTAGTGGTCGTCACCGGAGCGGCCGGCGCCCTCGGGGCGTTTGTCCGATGCCTCGCTCAGCGCCTTCTCGTAGTCGACCGCCCCAGCGGGGACGTCGGAGCCACTGTCGTCGTCGACGACGAGCAGGTGCTTCAGCCGGCCGGCGCCGGTGGCTGCCTCGGCAACCGTCGGGGAGAACTGCCGATGATGGATGACGGCGACGAGGTCGGCATCGTCATAGAGGTGCCGGAGCTCGGCCTCGACATACCGGAAGTTGATGTTGACCGGCACGGCGGACAGCTTGAACGCCGCCAGCATGCCCTCGAGGTATTCGGAGCCGTTGAGCAGCTGCAGGCCGATGTGGTCGCCCGCCCCGATGCCGAGGGATGCCAGCACGCCGGCGAGCCGGTTGGCGCGCTCGTCGAGCTCGGCGTAGGTGAGCCGTCGCCGGGGCGAGACCACGACCTCGCGATCGGGAACGGCGTCAACGACGATCTCGAACAGGTCAG
>JAVEEH010000166.1 GCA_030840545.1 Frankiaceae bacterium
GTTCACTGAGGAACGCGCGTCGCTGCGCACCTGGCTGTACAAGATCGCCACCAACCGGTGCCTCAACGCGCGCCGCGCGGCGAGCCGACGCCCGGTCAGGGAGTGGGACATGTCGCAGTTCGAAGCGCCCGTGCCGACGCCGCGCGACGAGCCCGTGTGGCTGCAGCCGTTCCCTGACACTTTCCTCGAGGGTGCCGTCGACCGGCCGCCCGGGCCGGAGGCCCGCTACGAGCAGACCGAAGCCATCTCGCTCGCCTTCGTCACCGCTCTGCAGCTGCTGCCGCCCCGCCAGTTGGCCGCCCTCATCCTGCGCGACGTCCTCGGATTCCACGCCAGCGAGGTCGCCGCGATGCTGGAGGTGACCATCGAATCGGTCAACAGCGCCCTCAAACGAGCCCGGGCCACCCTGCAGCGGCGGCAGCAGTCGGCCCCCGCGCACGAGCCGCCCCCTGCCGCCAGCTCCCCCGCCGAGGACCAGATCGTCGCCACGTTCGCGAGGGCTTGGGAGTCGGCCGATGTCGACGCGCTGGTCGCCCTGCTGACCGACGACGTGTTCATCGCCATGCCGCCAGAGCCCTTCGGCTACGAGGGCCGCGAACTCGTGTCCCGCTACTGCGCCCGCCAGTTCGGCGCGGGCCGCCACTTCGACCTCATTCCGGCCAGAGCCAACGGCCAGCCCGCGTTCGGGGCATACCTGCACGGCCCGGACGGAGTCCGGCACGCGACCGGTTTCTACGTACTCACTCTTGCCGGCGACCGGATCTGCGGCATGACCCGCTTCGAGGCCAGCGTGCTGCCGTGGTTCGGGTCACCGCGATCGCTCCCGAACCGATAGCGACAGCCAGAACCAGGGCAGGATCAGCCGACGACCACGTCCATCTCCACGGCCGCGCCCAGCGGCAGCGCGGCGACCCCGATCGCGGTGCGTGCCGGGTACGGCTCGGCGAAGTGCTCGCTGTACGCCTGACTCATCACCGCGAAATTCGCGATGTCAGTCAAGTACACGCCCACTCGAATCACATCGGACAGGGACTTGCCGACCGTTTCCAGGGCCGTCGCGATGTTGTCCAGGATCTGATGGGTCTGGCGGGCAACGTCACCGTCGATCAGCCTGCCACTGGCCGGAACTTGAGCCACCTGCCCGCTGAGGAACAGCAGCCCGGCGCCGCGCACACCAAGGGAGAACGGGCCGACCGGCGCTGCGAGCTTGTCCGTGGCAATCGCGTCGCGAGTCATCGTCAGGGAGTCCTTTCACTTACGAGGTGGGCATCGAGCGTGAGCGCATCGACCGCGGGCGCGTCGCCCGGGCGGTCGGTAGTGCATACACCGCAGGAACTGGAAACTGGGCGCCCGCGAGTCGCCCAGTTCGCGCCGCGGCCGGTGTACCTAACAGCGTGTTCACTCCCACGGCGATCGCCATCGAGATTGCCCGCCACCGTCACCGTGACTTCGTCGCCCGCGCCGACCGCTACCGGCTGAGTCGCCGTACGAAACACCCATCAGCTCTGTCCGGGCGGCCCCATCTCCGAGCGTCGATACGGCGGTTCCTTCACCGCTCGCACGTACGGGCCGCTGCACAATGAGGCGCCAATCGCTCGCCGGAGCTTGGCGGACGGATCTGCCTCGCGTGGTGCTGTTGCTCCAGGCCGGGAACGCGTTCAGCTGGTTCGGCTACGGGCTGATCCTCCCGTTCGAGATCATCTACCTGCACCAGTTCCGCGGCTTCTCAACAGCCACCGCCGGTCTGGTGCTCGGCGCGATCCTCGGCGCGGGCACCGTTGTGACTCTTCCCTCGGGAGCTCTGCTCGATCGCTTTCGCGCGAAGCCGATCCTGATCGCCGGCGTCCTGGCGAGCGCGGTCGGCTACGGCGGCCTTGCGTTCGTCACCCGGCCGTGGCAGGCGTTCGCTTGGGCGGTCGTCGGCGGAGCCGGGGTCGGCGTGACCCGCACGGCGAACCAGACGCTGCTCATCACCCTGATCACGCCCGAGCAACGCGTTGCCTCATTCGCGCTCGGGCGAGCGGCGCAGAACCTCGGCCTCGGCCTCGGCGCGGCGGTCGCCGGCTTCGTGCTGTCCGCGGCGCAGGACCTGCGGTCGTTCCAGGCACTCTACCTGTTCGACGCGATCACGTATCTCGCGCTCGCGGTGGTCGTACTCGCGGTAGTGCCGAACCCGCGTGCCGCCGCGGCTAACCCCGACACCGCCAGAGAAGGGTTCCGAGCCGTCGCCCGGGACCGGAGGTTCGTCGTTCTCGCGACGGTGAACCTCATCCTGCTCATCGTCGGCTACGCGCTGTTCGCGAACATCCTGGCCCCGTTCGTGAAAACGCACGCCCACGTCGGCCCTGGCGCAATCGGGGTCATGTTCGTCGTCAACACATTCTTCGTGGCGGTCGCGCAGGTCCCGGTGTCGCGTCTGTTCAAGCGGATTCGGCGAGCCCGGACGTTCGCGGCGGCGAGCGGGCTATTCGCTGTCGCGCTGCTCGGCGTCTTGCCGGTGACCCTGATCCACTCCGAGGTCGGGGCGACCACGCTGCTGTGCGGCGTCGCGACAGTGTTCGCGATCGGCGAGTGCGTCCACTCCGTTGTCCTCGGCCCACTCGTCGCCGACCTCGCTCCCCCGCATCTCCTTGGCCGCTACGTCTCGGTCTTCAGCCTGATGGTGACCGGGGGCTTCGCGATCGGCCCGGCCATCGGTGGCGCAGTGCTCGCGTTTTCACCCGACGCGGTCTGGTGGGGCGGCGCCCTCGTCGCGGGAGTGATCGGCGTGGGCTTTCTCCTCGTCGGCGATCGCATCCTGGACAAGTCTCTAGCCGCGACCGAGCCAACGGCGTCGCCCGACGACCCTATGCCCGAAGCCGCATGACCCTCGCCCTTAGCGGGTCACACTGATGCCTCGCCGGCACACGGTTCTCGCTCTCGTCGTCGCGGTCTGTTGGGCGGTGAACTTCGTCGTCATCGACATTGGCCTCGAATCGTTCCCGCCGCTTCTCTTTGCGGCGCTGCGCTTCGGACTGATCGCCTTCCCAGCGATCTTCTTCGTGCCACGGCCAGACGTGCGCTCGCTGGCGGTTGTCGCCGTCGGCGTGTTCATCTGCGTCGGGCAGTTCGGGCTGCTGTTCGTGGCCATGAACACTGGGCTGCACCGGACGGTCCTACAGGATCTCGAGCCCGTCCATGTGGTACATGAACCAGTAGCCAAGTGACTCGCTCTCGCGTTGGCTGCGTGAGTCACTTTGCCCTGGACGATCGTTGGAGGGCTATGGCACGCGTCTGCTGCGTACGGCTGGCGGTGAAGGCTGGGTTCGCCACGCCCGTCGGCCTGTTCGCGGCGCTCGCCCTCGGGCTGGGCCTGACCGCGGCACCTGCGTCAGCGGGCACCGGGCCACTGACGGCGCGGTCGACCACAATCATCAGTGGCCCGGCCGGCACGTCCACCACGCTGCGGCTCACCGCGACCGCCCGGCTCAACAACGCTGGCGCGGACGTCACCCTCACCAGCCCGGGCTCCCAAGCCGTGGGTGTGCTGCTCGTCCGCACCGATGACCGCGGCCGCTACGCCGACCAGGACTTCTACGTCGAGACCTACGCCACCGACCTCGGCCTGTGCGGCGGCCCACCCTGCCCGGTGCCGCTGCCCGTGCGCGCGTGGGCATGGAGCAAGGACGCCACCCACTTCAGCCTGCACCCGGGCAACTACGACGTCGTCCTCCTCGGAGAAGCCGGGCGTCAGGTGACCGCGCGGTTCAACTTTCGCGCGCAACCGACCGGACGTCTCACCGAGAGGGCGGCCGGGCCGCGCATGGGCACACTCACAGTGGACGCGCCGGCGGTCTCGGCCAGCGGCCACGACTTCTACGCCACTGGGTACCACGCCCACTACGCCAAGCAACGAATGTTCGTCGGCAACCTCGGCATGTTCGCATTCAGCAGCCCGGGTGTACTCGACTACCAGAACTGCCTCGACGTCGGTGGCGGCCCACCACCTCCACCGCCCACCCTGTGCCTCGGCGGCGGAGGGGCCACGCCCCAGCCGGCAGTGGCAACGAAGATCGGTGGGACGATCTACGGAACGGACAGCCCGATCGCCTACGGTCCACCCGACGGGCACTACGGCCTTGGTTACGACATCGCCGTCGCCGGTCCTGGAGTGGATCGCATCCGCGTCGCTGACTACCAGATCGTCCTGCCCCGGTGAGTGCCGTTGCCTCGGCACGTGAGCAAGCACTGTCAGCAAGACGTAGCAGATGATGATGCGGTACATCCGCGACACCCTCCATGCTCGAACCTGACGACCTCGCTGATCTCATGGCGGCGTCTCACCGGGCTTGAGCGTCTCGTTATGGAGCGATCGACAGCCTCGAGATGAGCCCACCATCGACCGTGAACTCATACCGTAGGTCCACGATTCCGCCGGGGAAGTCGCCTTCCAAACGATTCCGCACGTGCCAGGAGTCGGCACCGCTGGGCTCCGCGCCGAGGAGCGTTCTCGTGAAGGTGAACTCGGTGCTCGTCTTCACCAGCCACTGACGAATCTGCTCGCGACCGACCCAGTCCTGATCTTCATCGTGGACCACGGCATCCTGGGTGAATGTGCTGAGAGCGGTGTCGACGTCGTGTCGATCGTGGGCAGCCTGGTAAGTCGTTACGGGGTCCGGAAGCTTGATTGCCTCGGCGCTCATCGCCAGTCTCCATTCGCGGATGGTCCTAACCAGGGAACCTGGCCTGCCCCGGGGCTGTTCCGAATTCACGCCAGCGCGATGAGTTTCGCAGTCGCTGGCAGTCTGTCTTGTGAAGGCCGTGAGACACGGTGGCTGCAGGGTAACGAGGGAGACGTCATGGAGATCATCAACCTTGGTGCGGCCGACGGGCTACCGCCAGTGGACTGGCCCGCAGTTGCCGAAAAGCTCGGGGCGGGATCGAGTCCGGCTCCAGACGCGGTGAACTCCCGCACGACGTGGTTGTGCAGCGTCAATGACGACGGCAGCCCGCATGTCACGGCTGTCGGTGCCCTCTGGCTGGACGGAACGTTTTGGTTCCAGACCGGGCCGCGTACGCGGAAGGCGGCCAATGTCGCGCGCACTCCGCGGTGTTCGATCGCGGTGTCGATCCAGGGCGCGGATGTGGTCGTCGAGGGCGATGCCGCGCGGGTGACCGAGCCGCGCGACGTGGCACGCCTCGCGAAGGCATGGGCGGAGCAGGGCTGGCCGGCAGAACCCGATGACAGCGGGTCGGGAATCACCGCCCCGTTCAACGCGCCGTCGCAAGGCCCGCCGCCGTGGGGCGTGTATCGCATCGAGCCACGGTCCGCGACGGTCGTCTTGGCCACGGAGCCGGGCGGTCTGACTCGCTTCCGGTTCTGACCGGCTCCGAACCCGTCAGGACGGTCAGCTCGCTGGCGGCAGGAACAGATCGACCTCGAGCCCGCCGTCAGCGCCCGCCGCCGCGGTGACGCTGCCGCCATGTGCCTGGGTGATCGATCGAACGATCGTGAGCCCGAGGCCGGCACCACCACTGTGATCGATGCGGGTGCCGGAGTCCCGCCGGAACGGTTCGAAGAGTGCGGGCACGTCTTCGGCGGCAACGGCCATGCCGGTGTTCGTCACGCGGAGCGCCGGGATGTCGCCCACGCGGATGGCGACGCACCCGCCGGGGCGGTTGTACTTGATCGCGTTCTGCACCACGTTGGTCACGAGTCGCTCGAGCAGGACAGCCTCGCCCATGACCGTGCGGGGGGCGACGTCGACGTGCAGCGTGACGGTGGCCTGCTCGGCCAGATCGAGGTGCCGGTCGACGACCGCCTGCGTGATCATGTCCAGTCGCTGGGACGTCGTGCCGACGAGCCCACGCTCGCTCTCGCTGAGCACCAGCAGACCCTCGATCAGCCGCTCGTTGCGCTCGTTCGTCTCGAGCAGCTGCCGGGTGAGCAGCTCCATCTGTTCGGTGGTGAGCGGCGCCGACATGCCGACCTCGATCAGCGCGCGCTGCACCGCCAGCGGCGTGCGCAGCTCATGTGACGCGTTTGCCGCAAAACTGCGCTGACCTTCATATCCCGCCGCCAGCCGGTCCATCATCCGGTTGAGCTCGACTGCGAGCGCAGTCGTTTCGTCGTGCTGGCGCGCCACCGGCACCCGCTCGCCGAGATTCTGTGGGCCGAGCCGTCCGACGGTCGCCGTGAACGCGCGGATCGGGTTGAGCGCCCACCGGGCCAGACCCACCACGACGGCGACGGCGAGCACGACGAGTAGCCCGCCGATGACCCAACGCACGACCGGCCGGTATCCGCTGTAGCCGGTGCACAGGCTGAGCGACCGCGCCGGGGCCGACGCACAACCGAGCACGCCGTGCCCTGACCGGAAGATCCGGTTGGCCAGATAGCCGGTGACGGCGACGATCGCGAGCGCGAGATACGTGCGGCGGCGCGAGCCCATGCCCACTCGGGTCAGCCTCCGAGCCGGTAGCCGAAGCGGGGCACCGTCGCGATCACTGGCGGGTCGCCGAGCTTGCGCCGCAACGTCATCATCGCGACGCGCACCGCGTTGGTAAACGGGTCGGCGTGCGCGTCCCATGCCTGCTCCAGCAGCTCCTCGGTGCTCACCGCGTTGCCTGCTGAGCGCAGCAGCACCTCAAGGACCGCGAACTCCTTCGGGGTGAGGTCGAGCGGACGGCCGTCGCGCGCGGCGAACTGCCGGGCCGGGTCGAGCAGCACCCCGCCGTGCTCGAGCACCGGCGGCACGGCGAGCGCCGACCGACGGCCGAGCGCTTGGACCCTGGCAACCAGCTCGGCGAACGCGAACGGCTTGGTCAGGTAGTCGTCGGCGCCCAGCGTGAGTCCGTCGACGCGATCACGGATGCCAGCGGCAGCGGTCAGCATGAGGACACGGGTGCCCGCACCAGCGTCAACGATCTGTTTGCAGACCTGGTCGCCGCTCGCGCCGGGCATGTCCCGGTCGAGGACCGCCACGTCGTACCGGTGCACCGTTGCGAGCTCGACCGCCGACACGCCGTCGTAGCAGACGTCGACCGCCATCGACAGGCGCCGCAGTCCCTCGGCGACCGTGTCCGCGAGCAGCGGCTCGTCCTCGGCGACCAGCACACGCATGCCCTGCACTGTGACAGACACCCACCCGTTGTAGGCGGATTCGCATAAGCGCTGCATAAGGGCGCGCCGTACGCCGGCCATAGCGCCGTTCGCCGATTCTGCTGGCCGTTGGCGCAATGCGAGCAACAGGAGCAGACGATGACGTCGACCCTCTATGTCACCCGTGGCCGGCGCCGGCGCCGCAATCTGATGATCGTCCTGGCGCTGGCGCTCGCGGGCATCACGTCGTGGAAAGCAGCTGATGCGCTCGCGCCCGCGGGCGCAGCCAGCAGCGGCCATGGGCACGCATGGGCGTCGATGGCCTGGCCGGCACAGGGTGCCGCGGCCGCGGCTGTTGGCAGCGGACGGATCCACTCGTCCGGCGGGACCCGACCGGTGCCGATCGCAAGCCTGGCGAAGGTGATGACCGCGGTCGTCGTCCTTCGCGGCCGGCCGATCTCCGCGCAGGATCCCGGCTTCACCATCACGATCACCTCCGACGATGTCGCCGACACCGAACGCCGTCGGTCCGACGGCCAGTCCGTCGTCGCTGTCGTCGCCGGCGAGAAGCTGACTGAGCGGCAGGCCCTGCAGGCGTTGCTGCTGCCTTCGGCTAACAACATCGCAATGGCACTCGCGCGTGCCGTCAGCGGCACCGCCGACGCCTTCGTCGACGAGATGAACGCCGAGGCGCGACGGGTAGCAATGACGTCCACCGTCTACACCGATCCCAGCGGCTACGACCCCAGCACCGTGTCGACCGCGCGCGACCAGCTCCGGCTCGCCCGGGCGGCGATGAGCATCGACGCGTTCGCCGAGATCGTCGCCGAGCCGGACGCGGACATTCCGCAGACCGGAGTCGTGTACAACACTGACGAGCTCATCGGCCGGGACGGATTCGTAGGAATCAAGACCGGGTCCGATACGGCCGCGGGCGGCTGCTTCATGTTCGCGGCGCGCGGTCAGTCCTCGCGCCGACTCGTCTACGGCGTCGTCCTCGGGCAACGAGACGGCCCGCTCATCCCTGCCGGGCTCAAGGCCGGGCAGCGGCTCGCCGACAGCGTCAGATCCGCGTTCGGCATGGGGTAATCGGTGACTGGGTCACGAAGGCGAGCGACGAGCGCGCGGACTGCCGGAGGTGCGTCGTCGTCGAGGGGGTGGCTGTCCGCCCTCGACCGCGGCGTGCAACATCGCCATGGCCGACCAGCGCATGAGGTTCGCAGCATCCTCTCGGTCCAGGCGTGCGATGTCGGTGAGCCAGGCCAGGGCTTCGACGCCGGTTGCGCTTCGGATCGCGAGCGTGAGTTGGTCGAGGGTGGCGGCGCTCTGGGTGTGTCTGAGGGGTTCGAGAGCCTCGGCGATCCAGCCGATGGCACGTCCCTGTCGCAATGGCAGGTCTGCCTCGGTCCCTTGCCCGAGTGACATTCGCAGCATCGCGCGTTGTTGTGGCTCAGTGTCGAGGATGAGGCGGATGAACGCGGTGAGCACGAGGTCCAAGCGGGCCGTCGGATCCGCTGGCGGGTCGGCTGGGAGCAAGGAGACCGCGGCCGTCTCCGGGTGTGCTGCAAGGAGAATCTCCGCCTGGTTCCGGAAATAGCGGTAGGCCGTCGTCCGGGATATGCCGGCTCGCTCAGCGGCTGCCTCCACCGTCGGTGTCAGGCCCTCCGCGACCAGCACGCGAGCGCCGTCCAGGAGCGCCTGCCGGGTGCGGTGCTTCTGGCCCGTCCGGCCGGTATCGGCGTAGGGGGTTGACACATCAGTCATGGTACTGCAGTGTCCCTTATGGTACCCGAATCCCATGAAGGGTGAAGCATGGAGTCAAAGGCGACGGTGATTGTTCGGGCTAACGGAGATGCCGAGCAGCGATGGTTTTACGGCGGCGCTGTGCACACCTGGCTGGTGCGCGCGGAGGACACCGGCGGCTCGTACTTCCTCCACGAGGAAGCGCTGGACAAAGGCAAGATGACGCCGTTGCACACGCACCCAGCGGACGAGACCATGTTCGTGCTCGAGGGTTCCATCGTGATGCACATCGACGGCGTCGATCACCAACTCGAAGCCGGCGGGGTCGCCCTCGCGCCGCAGGACGTGCCGCATGCCTTCATGGTGGTGTCGCCGACAGCTCGACTGCTCTGCCTGCATACGCCGGGCTGCTGTCAGTCCTTCTACATGGGGGCGAGCGAACCGCTGACCGCTGACACCGAGCGCGTTGTCGACTTCGACCGCGTCCGATCCTCCGGTGCCACCAACGGCGGGATCTCGTTCATCGGGCCGCCACCGTTCCACGCCAGTTCGCCCGGCTGACCGACGGCGTATGACTCCGGCGGCCGACAGGTTCCGTGCTGCGGCGTTGCCCCGTGATCGGATTCGCGCCAGACTCCGGCCATCCATCTGTCGAGGTCGGAGACTCCCATGCGCCGGTGCGCCCTGCTCGTCCTTCCCGGCCTGATCGCCGGGTCCGTCGTCGCCATGGCCCGGCCGGCCGCGGCGTACACACCCAGCGTGAAACCGCATTCGGTGACGATCGCCTCCACGACGTTCGACTCTGTCTTCATCGCAGCCGATGGCCGGGCCTACGGCGTCGGCAACAACGGCGACGGCGAGATCACCGGCGCCGGAGCGCGCACGTCACCTGCACCGCTCACCGGCCTGCCCGCCGGAGTGAAGGCGACCGCGGTCTCGGCGAACTTCTTCAACGTCCTCGTCCTCGGCTCGAACGGCAAGGCGTACGGCGCGGGGCAGAACACGAGCCACGAGCTCACCGGAGCAGACACGGCCAACAAGACGACGCTCACGCCGTTGAGCGGACTGCCTACCGGCGTGCACGCGACCGCGGTGGCGATGGGCTTCGACTTCTCGGTCGTCCTCGGCTCGAACGGCACGGTGTACGGCGCCGGTGACAATGGGTCCGGCCAGCTCACCGGCGCAACGAACCCGACGACCACGCTCACGGCCATGACCGGCCTGCCGGGCGGAGTGAAGGCGACCGCGGTCGCGGCCGGTGCCGCCCAGACGGTGGTGCTGGGATCCGATCGCCGGGCCTACGGCACCGGTTTCAACTTCGCCGGGGACCTGTCCGGTCCTGCCAGTGGCTACACGACGCTGACGCCGTTAACGGACCTCCCGCTCGGGGTGCCCGTCGTGGCGATTGCCGCGGGCTTCCACGACGACGTGCTGCTGATGTCCGACCAGCACGCCTATGTCTTCGGCAGCAACATCGACGGCGA
>JAVEEH010000190.1 GCA_030840545.1 Frankiaceae bacterium
CGGACGGCTCGACGGCATGCTGCGCGACGTCGCCTACCAGGCCACCACCACCGACTTCTGGGGTTCGATGGATGCCGTCGGCGGCCCGCAGACCTACGTGCTCGGCGGCGCCATGAACTGCGGCAAGGGCCAGCCCGGGCAGACCGCTCCGGTCAGCCATGGCTGTCCGTCCGCGCGGTTCCGCGGCGTGCGCATCCTCAACACCCTGAGCGAGGCCGGCGAATGACCGCGCCGATGACGCCGCAGGAGGCGGTGGAGCGAGCCTTGGCCACGTCGACAGCCGACGACTGCGTGGTCGTCGCGTCGATCACACACACCGCGAACCTGCGATGGGCCAACAACACACTGACGACAAACGGTGTGACGCGGTCGACGGACGTCACCGTCATCAGCATCGTCAACGGCGCGGAGACGCGCGCTGCATCTTTGTCGCGGACCGGCGTCGACGAGGCCGACCTCGTGAACCTCGTCGAAGCGAGTCGGGCAGCGGCTGCCGAGTCCCCCGCGGCGGATGACGCCGCTCCGCTGGTGACCGCACCGGCGGCCGCCGATTGGGACGACGTCCCGGAGGACACGTCGGTGCAGGGGCTCGGGGCCGTCGCCGGTGGCCTGGCCGACGCCTTCGGCCAGGCGGCGGCCCGGGATGAGGGGCGTTACGGCTTCGCCGAGCACGCTGTCACCACGACGTATCTGGGCTCCTCGACCGGTCTGCGGCTGCGCGACGTGCAACGGGACGGCCGACTGGAGCTGACCGGCCGGTCCGCTGACGGGAGCCGGTCGGCCTGGTCGGGCCTGCGGGCCGAGGACGCCGAGGCACTCGACGTGGCCGGGCTGGAGCGAGACGTCGCGCAGCGGCTGGACTGGAGCCGCAAGCGGGTCGACCTTGCCGCCGGCCGCTACGAGACCATCCTGCCGCCGGCGGCTGTCGCGGACCTCATGGTCGACGTCTACTGGTCGATGGGTGCGCTCGACGCGCACGAGGGCAGCACCGTCTATTCCCGACCGGGTGGAGGGACCCGCGTCGGTGAGCGGCTCACCGACACACCACTGACCTTGCGGAGCGACCCGACGATGCCCGGGCTGCGGTGCGCGCCCTTCGTCATCGCGCCGGTGTCCAGCCGGCTGTCCTCGGTGTTCGACAACGGCCTCCCCCTCGGGTCGGTCGACTGGATCTCGGCCGGCACGCTCGCCAACCTGCTGCAGACCCGGCACTCGGCGGCGGTGACCGGGCTGCCGGCGACGCCGTACGTCGACAACCTCGCACTGGAGTCGCCCGGGGCGACCGAGAGCGTCGACGACCTGGTCGCCCGCACCGAACGCGGGCTGCTGCTGACCTGTCTGTGGTACATCCGTGTTGTCGACCCACACAGCCTGCTGCTCACCGGACTCACCCGTGACGGCGTGTTCCTCGTCGAGCACGGCGAGGTGGTCGCTGCGGGCACGAACTTCCGGTTCAACGAGAGTCCGGTCGGCATGCTGCGCCGGGTGACGGCAGCCGGACGCAGCGAAGAGACGTTTGCCCGAGAGTTCGGCGACTACTTCACGCGCACGCGCATGCCGGCGTTGCGGATCGCCGACTTCAACATGTCGTCGGTCAGCCAGGCGTCCTGAGCCGGGTCAGTCCTCGCCACCTTCGATCCGGAAGCCGACCTTCATCTGCACCTGGAAATGCGCAACCTCGCCCTCGTTGATATAGCCGCGGATGGTCGACACCTCGAACCAGTCCAGGTTGCGGACGGTCCTGGACGCACGCGAGATGCCGTTGCGGATGGCCTGATGGATGCTGTCGGGACTTGTCCCGACGATCTCGGTGATTCCGTAGGTCTGATCAGCCATTGCTGTCCCTTTCTGTCACCCTGCTCGTCACGCTTCCGGAGGACTAGACAAAGATCATCTGGACGGCGGCCGTTGCGGCTGAGACGCTCTAGCGAGCGCCAGGGCCTGTGTGGCACGGGGGGCACGGCGCGGACGCTCTCCGGACGCGGTGCCGGGTGACTGCCCCCGTGGTCGCTCGGCACCGCCCGGGAGCAGCGTCGAGGTCATCCGCCGATGGCGGACATCGGCCGATCGGGCTGCAGGAACGACGGGTCGTCGATCCCGTGCCCCGCGCGTTTGCCCGCGAGGGCAGCCTGCCACCGAGCGACGATCTCGGCGTCCGTCGCGCCGGACCGCAATGCGCCGCGCAGGTCCGACTCCTCCCGGGCGAACAGGCAGTTGCGCAGCTGGCCGTCGGCGGTGAGCCGCACCCGGTCACAAGCGGCGCAGAACGGCCGCGTGACGCTCGCGATGACCCCGACGACGGCCGGACCGCCGTCCACGAGGAACGTCTCGGCCGGCGCGCTGCCGCGACCGGGCTGCGCGACAAGCGTGTGCTCGGCGCCGAGTCGCTCGAGGATCTCGTCGGCGGTGAGCATCAGCTGACGGTCCCAGCCGTGCTGGGCGTCGAGCGGCATCTGCTCGATGAACCGCAGCGACAGGTCGTGGTCGAGGCAGTAGTGCAGCAGGTCGAGTGCTTCATCGTCGTTGAGCCCACGCATGAGCACGGTGTTGACCTTCACCGGGTTGAGCCCCGCGGCCTGGGCAGCGGCGAGCCCGGCAAGCACGTCGTCAAGGCGGTCCCGGCGGGTCAGCTCGGCAAACGTCGTGCGCCGCAGCGTGTCCAGGCTGACGTTGATGCGGTCCAGGCCGGCGTCGGCCAGCGCCGACGCGTTGCGGACGAGACCGAGACCGTTGGTGGTGAGCGACAGCTGGGGCCGGGGCCGAAGTGCGGCGAACCGTCCGACGAGGTCGACCAGACCCCGCCGCAGCAGCGGCTCACCGCCGGTCAGCCTTACCGAGCGGATGCCGAGCTCCCGCACGGCCAGCGCGACCAGCCGCTCCATCTCGTCGTCCGTCAGCAGCTCCGGCGACGGCAGCCAGTCGAGCCCCTCGGGCGGCATGCAGTAGGTGCAGCGCAGGTTGCACTTGTCGGTGAGCGACACGCGCAGGTCGGTGTGCACCCGGCCATAACGGTCCACCAGCGCAGCCATGACTTCGAGGTTAACCCCTGCACGGCCGGTGCCACGGCGGACGACCCGCCCGACGGACCAGCGCCTAGGGTGCGCATATGACCGCATCTCGCCCTGTTGCCCTCGTCACCGGTGCCTCGGCCGGCATCGGCCGTGAGCTTGCCGCGATCCTCGCCCGCGAGGGCCATGACCTCGTGCTGGTCGCCCGGCGGGTGGACGAGCTGACCGCCCTCGCGGCCGAGCTGAAGGAGCGGTACGCCGCGGATAGCCGGGTCATCCCCGCCGATCTCGCCAGGCCCGACGCCGCGCAGGAGATCGTGGACGATCTCGGCCCATCCGCCGTGGTGGACGTCCTCGTCAACAACGCCGGTTTCGGCGGGCACGGCGCATTCCACAAGCGGGACCGGGACGCCGAGCTGCGCATGATCGCCGTCAACGTGACCGCGCTCACCGACCTGACCCGGCTGCTCCTCCCCGGAATGGTCGAGCGCGGACGTGGCCAGGTGCTCAACGTCGCCTCGACCGCGGCGTTCCAGCCCGGGCCGTTCATGGCCGTCTACTACGCGACCAAGGCCTACGTGTTGTCGTTGTCGCAAGCCCTCGCGGAAGAGCTGTCCGGGACCGGTGTCACCGTCACCTGCTTGTGCCCGGGTGTGACCGAGACCGAGTTCCAGAAGGTCGCCGGGGTCGAGGACGTGCCGCTGACGAAGGGCCCGCTGTCGATGACCGCCCAGGCGGTGGCCGAAGCCGCCTACAAGGCGATGCGCCGCGGCAAGCTGATCGTCGTCCCGGGGTTGCACAACAAGATCGGAGCGCAGTCCGTCCGGTTCGCGCCGCGGCGGATGATCCTCAAGGTCGTGCGTCGGCTGCATCCGGCGGATCACTGACCCGCGAGCTCCTCCACGACGGGGCCGATCACCACGACGGCCGGTGGCACGACGCCGGCCGCCTGCGCGACGCCGGCGAGCTCGTTGAGCGTTCCGCGCACGATGCGTTGCGACGGCAGTGACGCGTTCTCGACGATGACCGCCGGCGTGGCCGGCGGGCGTCCACCATCGACCAGAGCCTCGGCAATCGGGCCGAGGTTGGCCACCGCCATCAACAGGACCAAGGTGCCTTGGCCGGCGCCGAGGGCGGCCCAGTCGACGGTCGACCGCGCGTCACCGGGCGGCACATGCCCGCTGGCCACGGTGAACTCCTGCGCGGTGCCCCGGTGGGTGAGCGGGACGCCGGCCAGCGTCGCTGCGGCCGTCACGCTGCTGACACCCGGCACAACCTCGACGACGATGCCCGCGCCGGTGCAGGCGCCGACTTCCTCGGCGCCACGACCGAGGACGAACGGGTCACCGCCCTTGAGCCGCACGACAACCTGTCCGGCTCGGGCTCGCTCGACGAGCAGCGCGTTGATGTCGTCCTGCGACGCGGCGTGGCCGCGCGGGTTCTTGCCGACATCGATGACCTCGACGTCAGCCGGCAGCAGGTCGACGAGGTCGGTCGGGGCGAGCCGGTCGGCGACGACGACGTCGGCGTCGAGCAACGCCCGATAGCCACGCAGGGTCAGCAGCCCGGGGTCACCCGGCCCGCCGCCGACGAGCACCACACGGCCCTGCCGGG
>JAVEEH010000197.1 GCA_030840545.1 Frankiaceae bacterium
CCGACGTCACCCCGACCCACCCGACCGACGTCGTGGCGACCGGAACAGCGCTGGCCTGAGGCCGCCGCATACCCTCGCGCCGATGGAACTGCGGGGCGCGGTCGTGGTCGTGACCGGGGCAGGTCGCGGGATCGGCGCCGCAACGGCCCGGGCCCTCGCCGCTCGCGGCGCGCAGGTCGTCGTGACCGGACTCGACGAGGCGGAGCTGAGCGAGACGGCCGCCTCGATCGGCGCCGTCCCGATCGTGGCGGATGTGCGCGACCCGGCCCACGCCGAACGCGTCCTTGCCGCGACCACGGCTCGCTTCGGCCCGGTCGACGTCGTCGTGGCCAATGCGGGCATCGGCCATGCCGGCACCTTCGCGGAGATGCCGCCCGAGCGGATCGACGACGTCATCGCCGTCAACGTCCGCGGGCCCATGTTGCTCGTCCGGGCCGCACTGCCTCCGATGCTGCAACGACGCAGCGGTGCACTCGTCTTCATCTCCTCGGTCGCCGGCACGCTGCACGTCCCCCGCGAGGCCGTCTACTCAGCCAGCAAAGCTGCGGTCGAGGGGTTCGCCGAGACACTGCGCGAGGAGCTGCGCGGCTCCGGGGTGACGGTGACGACGATCGTGCCCGCGGTGGTCGCCACGCAGTTCTTCGACGATCGGGGTGAGCCCTACCGCCGCCGCTTCCCCCGCCCCGTCCCGGCCGAACGCATCGCCACAGCAGTCGCGCGCGCGATTGAACGCGACAGCCCTCGCGTCGTCGTACCGCCGTGGTTCAAGCTCCCGCTCCGCATCCACGACACGATGCCGCGCCTCTACAAAGCCCTAGCCCGCCGCTTCAGCTGAGCCATCGCTGTTGAGTGCGACGCCACTCGCGTTCTGAGCTCTGCACGAGGCGACCTGCGTCACACTGAACCACCGAATGACTGCCGCTCAACGGTTTTGAAAGACCGCGCGCAGTTAAGCCGAACTACCAGCCGACCTGGGCCGCCATCGCCGGGTCGACGCGAACGACACCGGCCAGGTTGCTGAGCGGCACGGGCACATATTCGACGTAGGCGCCGGTGTGCGGAGCGACGAGCATCATGCCGCTGCCCGCGTAGATCGCGACATGGTCGATGTTGTTGACGTCGGTCGGGTCGTAGTGCCAGAAGAGCAGGTCACCCGGCCGCGCGTTGGAGTAGTCGACGTGCGGACCGGCGAACCACTGCTGCTGGGACACCCGCGGCATCCGGATGCCGGCAACGGCGAACGACCACTGCACGAGTCCGGAGCAGTCGAACGAGTCGGGGCCGGTGGCACCCCAGACGTAGGGCTTGCCGACGCGACTCGCAGCCGCGTGCAGCATCGTGTTGATCTGCACGCGGGTGAGGAATGAACCGGCGTCGCGGATGACGATGACGACGCGCAGCAGCGAGACGTGCGCGTGCGGCCCGGCAACGTCGCGCACTGCCTGGCGGACCGTCAGCGCATCGGCGTGCGGCGCACTGACCACGACACCGGTGCGGCGCTGCAGACCGAGCTCGGCGGCACGGTGGTCCGACATGACTGCGTCGACGCCGGCCATGCCGACGGATGCGAACGCTCCGAGGCGCATCGGCACGCGGTGACGGGTGCGGACCGGCACGGTGGAGCCGAGCGGCAGCTGGGCCTGGTGACCCATGTCGAACGACGCGGTCAGCTCGCCCCGGGCGATGCTCTGCCACAGCGGTTGCGAGTGGGCGGTGAGCCGCGGCGTCCACGGGCGGAACCGTGCCGGGTCGACGCCGAGGACGAGCGCCCGGTGGCCATCAACGCTGACATGGCCGACCGCGACCGGCTGGGTGGCCTTCACGCCGGACGCGTGGCGAATGGCTCGGACCTGGCGGTGCGACAGCGGCTTGCGTGAGGTGACGAGCACCGTCGCCTCGATGAGGTGCTTGGCCCGGGGCACCTGGGTCGACCCGGGCGTGACGTCACCGGACGACTGGCTGGCCGCGCCAGGAACCGGAGCCGCGGGTGCCGGCGGCGCGGGAAGAGCGAGCCGGGCCGAGGCGGCGACGGTGCGATGAGGTGCGCGCGCCGGATCGGTGGTGCCGAGCCGGACGGAGACGGCGCTGGCGCCGGTCGCCGCAGTCAGCACGGCCGCGACCGTGAACGCGAGCGGGGTCGCGGTGCGGATGCGAGGCGCGAGCGACGTCAGCCGATCAAGCACTGCGCCACTCCTCTCGTCCTGCCCCATCTGGTTCAACGAACGGCCCGGCGGCCGGTGACGGCCGGCGCGCAGGAACTCGCGACTCAGCCCTGGGTATGGGCCAATGTGTCGGTTGGCGCCACCTCGCGGTGAATGGTCTGGGTTTGTCCATGGTGCCATGACCGGCCGCCGGAGTCAGCCAGCGAGGGCCCCCGCGGCCACCTTCAGGTCGGCCACCAGGCCGGCGTAGGCGGCGTCCCGGTCGTCCGCCCGGAGCACCGCGGAAGGGTGGATCGTCGCCAGCGCGAACGCCGACGCGCTCACCCCGTCGTCCTCCCGCGCGAAGTCCTCCGCGTGCGCCGCAGCCGCCGGCCAGGGCAGGAGCACGCCGCGCGACTTCGTCACGCGGAAGGACGGTCCGAACAGTGCCTTGCCGGCAGTGGCTCCGAGCGCGATGACCACCTCCGGGTCGAGGAGGCGGAACTCCGCGACCAGCCATGGGCGGCAGGCACCCATCTCGTGGCTGTCCGGGGTGGCATGGATGCGGCGCTGGCCGTTCGCCGAGGGGGTGAACTTGAAGTGCTTGACCGCGTTGGTCGTGTAGGTCTGCCCGGGGTCCAGCCCCGCATCGGCGACCGCCCGGTCCAGCAGCTTGCCGGCCGGTCCGACGAACGGCTCACCGCGCCGGTCCTCCACGTCGCCCGGCTGCTCGCCGACGAGAACCAGGCGAGCGCTCACCGGCCCCTTGCTGAACACCGCCTGGGTGGCGTGCTCGTGCAGGTGACAGCCCCGACACCCGAGCGCAGCCGCCCGCAGCCCATCCAGGTCGGCGGCCGGCGGGACGAACTCTGCTGCCGACACATCCGCGACCGTACCCGCGCCCGCTGCCGGTCGAGCACGTCCCTTGCCCGCCCTCGGGACCACCGAGGATCATCGGCGCGATGAGCGAGCTGCGCGCGACGCCCGGTGCGCTGCGGGTGCCCCCCGACGCCGCCGCCGCCGCGGCCGGCCTCGTCGTGGCCGCGCTGACCGCCGCGAGCCTGCTCCATCCGGAGCTGGGGCTCTACGTCACCCAGGCCGTCGGTCTGGTGACCGGGATCCTCGCGGCGGGGTTGGTCCTGTCCATGACGACGTCCGGCCCTCGACCCGCAGCGCCGTCCGCCACCTCGCTCGTCGCGACGCTGGCGAAGGTGGCGTTCGTCGCAGGCGTGTGCAGCCTCGGGTTCTCCGTGCTCACCGTCGCCGGGAACGGCCTGCGTGGGCTCAGCGACGGGCTGGCGCGTGACGTCGTGCTGCGCGGCGGCGACGGCCAGAGCGTCGCCGTGCGCTGTCTCGGTCTGGTCGCGGTGTCGTTGTCGGTCCGGACCCGCGCCGCCGGCCGCACCGCCCGGCTGTTCGCGGTCGCCGGTGCGGTCACCGTCGCCGGGTCGTTCCTGTTGGCCGGGCACACCCGCACCCACGGGCCTGCGGTCCTCGTCGTCCTCTGCGCGCTCGCCCACGTGCTGGCCGCGGCCGCATGGGTCGGCGGACTCGTCGCACTTGCGCTGTCACTGCGCGCTGCGCACGGCGACCAGCAGGTCGCGGCGATGCTGCTGACGAGGTTCGCTCGGCTGATGAGCTTCGTCCTGACAACGCTGCTCGCCGGCGGTGTCGGACTCGCCGTCCTCTATCTGCCGGAGCCGGCAGCGCTGGTGCAGACGGCGTACGGGCAGGTCCTGCTGATCAAGCTCGCGCTGGTCGCCGGGCTGCTCGTGATCTCGAGCGCGAACCACTACCGGCTGGTTCCGCTGGCCGCCAGCGGGAAGGCGCGAGCCGTGCAGGTGCTGCGCACCAACATCGCCGTCGAGCAGATCGCCCTGATCACGGTGCTGCTCATCACCGCGGTGCTCATGCGACAGAGCCCGGGCGGCTGAGATGCGCCGGCGAAGGGCGCTGCCGGCACGGCTGCGAGCGGCCGCGGTGGTCGTTGCGTCCCTCGGGGTGGTCCTCGCCACCCCCGGGCCGGCGCTCGCGCACGCCCGGCTGGTCACGGCTCTCCCGGCGCCGGGCTCGACCGTCCATGGCGCGCTGAGCCACGTGTCGCTCGGCTTCGACGAAGCGGTCACGCTGGTGCCGCGGTCAGTCTCCGTGACGACCGACCTCGGGGTGCCGGTGGCCCTGGACGCGCCCGTCCTGCGCGGCGGCCGGACCGTCACTGTCGCCCTGCAGGACCGGCTCTCCGCCGGCCGCTACGTGCTCGCGTGGCGGGTCCGGTCCGACGACGGGCACATCGAGAGCAGCAGCTTCCCCTTCTCCGTCGCGGTCGCGACCGGCTCAGCCCCCGCCGACCGGAGCGCTGCGGCCGGTGCCCTGCCCGCGCCGGTTGGCCCCGGCGAGCCGGTGTGGCCGGTCCTGGTCGCGGCGGCGCTGGCGGTCGCGGCCGGGCTTGGTGCCGCTGTCGTCGTACGACGGGGCCTGCGTGCGGTCAGCGGGGGCGCGGAGCCCTACGGGGAGGCGCGGAACGGGCGCAGCGGTGGGTCATCTCGTCGTCACGGAGCGTCGCGGCTTTGAGCGTGACACAAATTGGCGTCAAATATTTGGTGGCAAACACGCCTAAACCTCCCTTGCTAGCGCCATAACAGTGCCGTTGCATGGAGGTAACGGGCAACAACCCAGCTGCGCCCCGCGCCAGTCGACCCCGACTCCCCCCGAAGGACGTCGCAATGCGTAAGCGCAGGAGCAACCTCGGTCCGCTGCACCGCGCCATCCTGTGGGGTGGTGCAGCCGTGCTGGTCGCCGGCACAGGGGTGGTCGGCGCCGCGACGGCCTCGACCGGCGGGCACCGCTGGTTCACGCCGGTCTCGACCGGCGGCAGCTTCCTGCCGACCAGCGGTCCGCAGCGCACGCTGATCATCGGCCCGGACCACCATGTCTATGCACCGCCGACGCAGGTGCCGCCGCACCCGGACCCGGCGTTCCTGCAGCAGGTCCCGGGTGGCAAGTGCGTCGCGGACAACCCGTATGAGAAGGGCTACATCAACGCCCAGCGCTACGGCGGTGCGTGCAAGCGCATCACGTTCGCCTTCGGCCCGATCA